>WQYB01000039.1 GCA_009781475.1 Treponema sp. | reverse complement strand
GCTTTTATTGTCACGTAACGAAGCGCCCGAATCGTTTCACAATAAAAAAACAGGTATATTAAAACAGGAAAAAAGTATTATTAACATGGAATCCTTGCGGTTCTCAGAAAAAGAATTAAAAACTTATTTTTTAAAACTGGGTCGTTTTCTTTCTAAAGAAGAAACTACAATGGTTTTAATGGTAACAGAAGGACTTGCCATCGGCATTAACGCAATCGCAAAAAGCGGTAAAATAGAAAGCGGCAATACAGAATATATATTTGCAAATTATATCCGCGAGCATTTGTGGGAAAACTGGGATAATGATTTACGCGATTTTATGTTAAAAACTTCCATTGTTGATGAAATAAACGAAAAACTTGCAGTTACATTAACAGGAATAAAAACCGCAGGTGTTATACTGGAAAATCTGTGCGCTGCAAATATTTTTATAAGCCATGTAGGAAAAGATGTGTACCGGTATCATCATCTGTTTCTTGCATTTTTGCGTGATATGGCAAATGACAGCAAAATTAATTTAGCTGCCTTAAATAAAGCAGCAGCAAAATATTATCTTGATGCAAAACAATACCTTATTGCAAGACATTATGCCGTGCAAAGCGGCAATGACGATATGATTCTTAAAGTAATACATCAATTTAATCAATATACAAATCCAACGTTAGACGAATACGAGGAATATTCAAAATTATTTAACCGCGGTATTTTGGAAAAAGGAATCTGCGACAGGCATCCTTATCTTTATACTTCTTTAATGGAAGCGTCATGGATAACAAGTGATACAAAAATGGTGGAATTCAGCTGGGATAAACTGCGGCAATACCTTCCTGTAATTGCATTAAAATATCCAAAAGTGCTTGAGACAGTAATACTGGAAATTGCAGCAGATTACCGTATGTCTATACCTCAGCTTGTGGATGAATTTAATAAGCTGCCGCCCATCCCGCGCCTGGAAAAACATTTTCAAGTTTCAACTTTTTCTCTTCAATTGCCTTTTATACACCGCAGCTTGCGTGATTTTTCTGATTTAGTCGAACTGGCAGACAACAACATGATGGAAAAAGTAGATAAAAGTTTTGGGATATTAATTAAAGATATGTATAAAACAATAATGTCCTGTTTTTTTTCAACTATCCATCTGGAAAGAAATCAAATTGATAAAGCTCTAAGGCTCGCCATTCAAGCCAATGAAGAGGCTGCTATCATAAAAAACCCTGAAGCGATTTTTTGCGCTTACAACCATCTTTGCACAGTTTACCTTGCAATGGGAAATGAAGCATTAATGAATGAAACATTAACAAAAACAGAAAGTTATATAACACAGTCAGGAGCCAGATTTCTGGATCGAAACTTTCTTGCATGGAAAACAAAAATAAAACTTATGAATGCCGATAAAAAAGCAGCAGAAGAATGGCTGGATAATTATTTTATCAGCGATGAAGAAAATAAACATATTTTAACGGTTCCTCTTTATAAAATTTTTCAATACTTTACTACTGTCCGCTCTTGTATAGTGCTTAACAAAGGTACAAGGGCAATGGCTTTAATTGACAGGATTATTCAATTTGCAAATGATTTCCGCCGTCCAATGGATTTAACCGAAGCGCTTACTTTAAAGGCATGTATGGAGTGGGCATCGGGCAGGCGCACCGAGGCTGCCGCAATTTTGGAAAAAGCGTTAATCGAAATGCAGGGAAAAAAGTTTGTCCGCATTATTGCCGACGAAGGAGCGGCAGTTGTTCCGATTCTTAAACGCATCGCATCATCATTGAGTTCAAACGAAAAAACAACACTAGACAGGACTTATCTAACAGAAGTTATATTAGCGGCAAGCGAAACCGCAAGCCGATACTGCGGCGTTACGGCTAATTTCAAAAAAAGCGGTAAACCTGTAAAACTGTCCAAGCAGCAGAAAAAAATGCTGGAATTGCTGAATAAGGGGTATAAAAACGCGGAAATTGCAAAAATGGAAGGTATTTCAATTCCGACAGTAAAATGGCATTTAATGCACGCTTATGAAAAACTTGATGTTCATAATTCAATAGACGCTCTAATTAAAGCAAAAGCGCTGGGGTTGCTGGGGTAAAATAAGTAAAAAATACTAATATTAATCAACAAAATACCATATTTAGATAACTACTATATAATACTAAAAAATACTCAAAAACCTATACCGTATAGTTGAAATATATGATAAATGACCAGATATTAATAATATGAAAAAGGCATTTTTTGTTATACTCTTTCCTATAATAATGTTCTCCTGTGATGTATTTGTAGAGCCATTTAACCCTGATTATCTTGATGATTTATATAAAGAAATTGCATGGGCAAACGCGCCTAGGCTTTCGGTAAGAATTGAATATGAAAGCGCTTGGGGAACCAGCAATCCTTCAAGAGGTCCAATAACACCGGCGATGGATATCCGCCATGGTTATCCTTTTACTATAGAGTTTACACCGGACCCGCCTTATATTCTTATAGAATGGCTGGCTTATGTTACCTCATCATTACCCGCCAACTGGATTGATGACAATACACTATTAAATGACGCTATACTCCTTGGACCGCAAGATGTTATTTTACCTGAAGTAAACTCTACCGGCGGATCTTTTGATTTTATTATAAATACATCAGAACCGGTAACAATAATTCCCTGGTGTAAAAGAGAACCTCGTATAACAAGAACTGAACCCCGTAACAATCCTAATCAAACCGTCTCCAGAGCAAGTGATATAATTATTTATTTTAACGGCTATTTAAATCAAAATACAGTGAAGTTCGCTTCAAATGAAAATGAAGATGGTATTTGGATTACAGCTCAGGATTTAAGTCCCGGCGGCACTGTTACTAACATTAACAGCAATTACAACAATCCTGTATATTCGACAAGCGGCGGAAATTTTACTGTAACAATGTCTCCTTCAAATATTTTTCCCCCTGCAAACAGTTTAATCACAGTCAAAATTCAAGGTATAGAAAATATATTCGGCGAACCTATGAGCGACATATATAGTTTTTCATGGCTGACTCCCGAATCTGCCGCATCAGCTGTAATAAATTCATGGGAAGCGTCTTATAATTTTAATACAAACAATATAAAAATTGACTGGGATACAACCGGAGCAGATAGGTTAGTTATGTATTACAGGATAAATAAAGGAGCTAATACTCCGCTTTTAAATGAAAGCTCTCCTGATCCCGCCGGAAACATATCTATCACAGGAATTCCCAGAATTAACGATTCCGGTGTGCTGCAAGGGATAAAAACAAGTAATGTATATGAATACGAAATTTTTATTGAACTTTTTATTGACAACATAAGGGAAGATTATGCAGCATTCAGGATTTGGAATATTCCCGGTATGACTGTGAATCAAACCAATACTGTATATCTTAATCAAGCAAACTTTGCAGCAACCGAAGGATTGGCTGCCGGCGGCTTTGAAAACTATATTCTTACAGAAGATATAACATTATCAAATTGGACACCGCCTTCGAATTTTACAGGTAAATTATACGGTAATGGGCATACAATAACGATTAACAATTTTTCAAGCAGTACAAACATAGGGCTTTTAGGAGTTGCGGACGATGCACTAGTTCGTGATCTGCATATTGAATACCCGAATACATCAATAACCGGATCTACAAATTTCGGCGGTATAACCGGGGAAATGAGAGGTACTAGCCGAATAGAAAATTCCATTGTTTCCGGAGCAATAAACGGCTCTGCAACTAATATTGGCGGAATAGTTGGCAGCTTGACAAACGGAACCATAGAAAATTCATATTCAAGCGTTAATATAAATTATACTCGCAGCGGCAACAGTGATAATCCTATAAGGATAGGCGGTTTTGTAGGATACAGTACAAATTCTACATTAATTAACTGCGGCAGCAGAAATTTAATAATGGTTAATCGCAGCGGCGGCTCTTTACTTTCCAGTTTTATAATAGGAGGATTTGCCGGCGAAATACAAAGTAATATAACCAGGTGTTACAGTACTACCTCTATAGAAGTATTTATTGATATAGCCGATGAAACTACAATAGACAGAATGCATGCATTTGGCGGATTTAGCGGAAGAGCACAAGGCAGTTATAAAATAAGTGAATGTTATGCAACAGGTTCAATTACTATTGGCTCAATAAAATCAGAAAATTTTAATTATCGTGTCGGCGGCTTCGTAGGGTTTGTGAGTCACGGGTTTACTTTTGAAGACTGTTATTCTACAAGCAGTATCTCTGTTGACAGAGTTAATGCAGGTAATTCTTCAAATCTTAATAATGGATTTTCTGATATAGGAGGATTTGCAGGCTACCTTGAAAGAGGAAGCAATAAAATTATCCGCTGTTTTACTACAGGATCATATATGTTAACAGTAGGAGGAATTAATATTGGAAGTGCCGGAGGTATAGCTAGTTATGTATTTGGCAGAAACCAGCAAAATTCACTCGGATACACAATTTCAAATAATGAGATTAGAAGCTGCATGGTTCTTGGTTCATACATTTCAGGAATTGATATTAATGATAGATTTAATGCCGGCAGAATATGGATTAATACTGATCTTGAAAGTGGAATTATTAGTGTTCAAAATTACGGAATAAACACATTTTTACATTACCGGCTGAATCCTTACAATTTACTTGATAGCAGACCAGTACATTGGGGAACAAATATATGGGATGGCGTTGAAATTAATCGTGTTTCGATTAATGCAATTTTCTATAGAAACACCTTAGGTTATAGTGACACAATATGGGATTTAGGCAGTCCTGTTACGCGAAACGGCTGGCCAACTTTAAGAAATGTGAGCGGACCGCAGTGAGAAAAATAATATGAGTATAGTTTTCACCACGAACCACACGAACCAACACGAACCACAGATAAAATATCAAAGCGTAAGTTCGCATGGTTTATGGTTTAAAAAATATTTTATATTCTTTTTTACATTTTACATATTAACTACAGCTTGCTTTGCTGTAGATTTTTCTATCCGGCCAAAAGTTTTTCTTTCTTTTCCAACTGGAGCGGGAAATATTACTCCTGACGGATACGAAATGTACAATATGGGTTGGGGCGGCGAAATCGGAGCGGAAATTGATCTTTCTACAATTTGGTCTAACCCCTGGGGTTTGGGTTATTCAGCCGGCATCGAGGGTGGTTTTTTAATAAAACCATTCCGCGGCGACACCGTATTGCATGGTAACATATTAAATTTAAATTATTATTACTTTGGTATCTCCTGGGCTTTTTATTATTTTCCATTGTCGCGCCTTTATACCCGTATCGACGGAAATTTCGGAATGTATCAATCCAGTAATGAAATGGGAACAACAAAACAATCCGCAGCAGGTTTGTATTGGCGTTTTGGCGGCGAAGCAGGTTTTCGTTTTACACCGGGTTTTTTACTTGCAGCTAACATAGGATGGCGGCAGTATGAAGAAGGATGGAGTTTCGGATTTTTAAGTAATAAAAACAGAACTGTAAATTCAGGTTATTATATAGGGCTTACAGCGCAGTTAAGTTTTCAAACAGGAAACAGAAATGACGGGATCAGTTCAGTTCTGGAACAAAACGAAGCTGTGTATCCGGCTTTTATGCAAGCATATCAGGAAAACGCAATCGGAAATGTCGTTATACGCAATAATGAAAATGCTGAAATCCGCGATGTTCAATTCAGTTTCCGCGCTTCATCCTACACGGCATCCGAATTTCCCTTTGGTTCAGCTTCAATAATTCACAGGGGACGCAGCATAAACTTACCGCTGCTTGCGGATTTTTCACCGGAAATATTGCGCTTTACAGATAACGGCCGCATAATAGGAGAAATTGTTATACGCTACCGCTTTTTGGGACAGCAGCGGGAAGCTGTAAATGCAGTAACTGTAGCAACTCATAACCGCAACAGAATAAAAGAAGATGGAGCTTCATTCGCCGCTTTTATCTCCCCTACTTCGCTTGAAACTCTTGATTTCGCAAGATTTATCGCAGGTCTATCCCGTGCTAACAGATTAACAGGGCACAATCAGAATATGCAGTATGCTGTTTGGCTTTTGGAAGGATTAAGAGCATCTGGAATTACGGAAAAGAGTACGGTAAATAATGAAAGTTATGCGCAATTTCCTGCCGAAACATTATTATTCAGAAGCGGAACAAACAGGGATCTTTCTTTGCTTTTTGCTTCCTGCCTTGAAGGTGTCGGTATAAAATCGGCTTTTATTCAAACAGATGAAAATTTCCTTATTGCATTAAACCTTGGTATGAATCAGTCAGCAGCGCAGACATTTTTTAACGGCACTGAAAATATTTTAATAATTAACGACAATGTATGGCTTCCTTTATCTATGGATGTTTTTAATGACGGTTTTACCGCAGCCTGGATGACAGCAGTTAATATTTTAACTAATGCGTTTACAGAAGAAAAAGATGTAAATTTTATTATTGTAGAA
Source organism: Treponema sp. (assembly GCA_009781475.1). Lineage (GTDB taxonomy): Bacteria > Spirochaetota > Spirochaetia > Treponematales > Breznakiellaceae > WQXQ01. The sequence goes on along the minus strand of WQYB01000039.1, from coordinate 18,631 downwards.
GATGCATGGGCGGTTTATCCGCCTGCTCCATTGCCTGAATTAGGCAGAAATATAATACGCACAGATAATGAAGCTGCAAAAAATGAATTTAATAAAGTAATGCAGGAATATATAAACAAGGAAATAATTCCTTTAATACAGATAACACAGAATAGTAATCTGACTGTAATGAATGAAGCAGCTCGTTTAAACCGCTTGGGAATTTTAAATGTGCGCGCGGGTTTAATAACAGAAGGAAAGACAGCTTATGAAAGAGCTGCAAGTTTGGGATCGGTTCCGGCAATGACTAACAGAGGTAACCTCGCGTTAATCGAAAGGGATTTTACAGCAGCGCAAAGATGGTTCAATATGGCGCTAGAACTTGATAGCGGCAATAGGGTTGCGATACGGGGACTGGAAAGAGCGGAAGGCAGCAGGTAATACTGCAAAAAATATTTGGAGGTTGATAGAGATGAAGAAAATTGTACTTTTAATTGCTGGCTTGTGTGTTTTAACGGGTTTCGTTTTTGCTCAGAGTTATACTGTGCAAAGCGTAACAGGACGTGTTCAAAGAGAAAGCGGGAATACCTTGATTGATGTAAGAGTTGGAGATATTCTTACAAATGACACTGTTATTCAAACCGGTGTTGGAGCATCCCTTGTTTTGGCAGAGGGCGAGAGAACATTTACAATTTCTGCGGCACGAAGCGGCACTATCGGAGAACTTGCCGCGGCAGCTTCGGGAATACGCATCAACGGAAACATAACCCGCGCCGATACAGGATCAACAACACGCGCGGCAGGGCAGGTGTCAACCGCTTCTGCACGAGCAAGTGACGCCGCAGAAGATGACGACATCGCCGCGGAATAGCAATTAATTAATAGGAGATATCCAAATAAAATAAGAATTTAACCACGGAGTACACGGAGTTTCACGGAGTAAAGAAAATAATTCGTATTAAAACCTCCGTGTTCCTCCGTGTCCTCTGTGGTATTTATTCTTCTTGGATGTCTCTTAAAAAGAGGAAACGTGAAACTTCAAAAATCGTTTTTTATAATTTCTCTGGCGGCATGTTTAGCTTCTTCGCTGTTATTTTTTACATCTCTCGATAACAAATTCCTTGATTTGTTTTTACGTTTTCTGCCGTCATTAACTGAAAATGAAAAAGTCATTGTATTAACGCTCGATGATACCGCAATGGAAAATGCAGGCGGATTTCCTTTCAGGCGGGAAATGATGGCAGATATTGTTATTTTATTAAAAGAACTCGGAGTTGAATCAATTGTTTTTGACTTAAGTTATCTTGACGAAAGCGCCAATCGTTTTGATTCACAGCATGCAATAGAAACATTTGTTCAATATTATAATTTAGGATACACAGACCCTTACGATATAATTTCTGTTATTCCGTTTTTCGGCAGAGATGTAGATGAATATTTTGCGAAAACCCTTGCTTTCAGCGGAAATTCATGGCTTACGCTAACAATGCTTCCTATAGAAAATGTTTTTGATATTAATCTTATATTCACAAATGAAGAAAAAGACAGTTATTTATTTAATAATATCGCGGCAAAAAATATAACCGCCAAAGGTGATACTAAAACTCCTGTAGCAGCTGACATTACGCCTGCAATACAAAAACTTTTAAACAGCGTAAAAGGAGCGGGATTTGTAAACGCAAGCCCTGATTCCGACGGCTTTCGGCGGCGTGTACATCTTTTATGGAAATATAAAGATGAATATTACAAACAGCTTACACTTGCGGCAATTCAGGAAAAATTGGGTTACGATTCAATTGAAGTTACAAACAGAACAATAAAATTAAATATGAACGACGGCTCTGTACTGCGGATACCTCGGGCTCATGACGGATCTGTACTTTTAAAATGGCCGAAAAAAATATTTTACGAATATAATTATCTGTCACTTGCATCTTTAGTTAATCATGTACTGGAAGAAGCTGCTTTTGCAAATAACATCATGTTGATGGATGATAATGGCTTTTTTTCCTACTGGAACGGAATCAGCCCGTTACATTATTATCTTTTAGCGGAAAATATTAAAAATGATACTTTAAGAACAAACAGCACGGTTGGAGATGACTGGCTGATCGCAAGAAGTAATTTCTTTTTAACAATCGAAGGATTTCTTTACGGCGATTATGAACAAAACATTCTAACAGATGTTGAAGATTTTCCGGATATAGCGGATTTTGTACGCGAGTTATTTGATGTCTGCCGTGAACAATTTGAAAATATTATAAATATCCGCAGAGAAGCTTCCATTTTAAACGGCAGCTTCAGTATTATCGGTTCCGATGCAACGTCGATGACAGATCACGGCACCAATACCTTTCAGGAAATATTTCCAAATGTCGGAAGTTATGCGGTTATTGCAAATATGCTGCTTGCAGGAGATTTTATTACCGATGTTCATTGGTTAATAACATTAATAATCGCGCTTTTTTATGCATTATTAATAGGTTTTCTTGTAAACCGTTTTGATACTCACCTGTCAATAATAACAGGTATTTGCGGTGTAATTATTTTATGTACTTCATTTGTAATTTTCTTTATGATAAGCAAGATTTATCTTGGGCTTGCTGTTCCGTTAGTTTCTACAGCTGTTACATTTGTTACGATTATGGTTAGTAAGTTCCTTGCAACCAGCCATGAAAAAGCTTTTTTACATAACGCATTTTCGCGCTACCTTGCTCCGGAAGTTATTACTGAAATTATTAACGATCCCAATAAATTAAATCTTGGCGGCGAAAAACGGGAAATGACAGCGATATTTACAGACATTCAGGGGTTTTCTACAATTTCAGAACAGCTCGATCCCGTTCATCTTGTAAAACTGCTTAACCGTTATCTGACATTAATGAGCAACATTGTAATGGAAAATGTCGGTACAATCGATAAATACGAAGGGGATGCAATAATCGCATTCTTTGGAGCGCCTGTATTCCGTGAGAATCACGCGGTTTTAGCCTGCCGCAGCGCTGTCGCAATGAAAGATGCAGAAAAGGAATTAAATAAAACTGTTGTAGAAGAAGGTTTAAGCCCGGTTCCATTATTTACACGAATAGGCATTAACACAGGAGATATGGTTGTAGGCAACATGGGCGCGGAAAATAAAATGGACTACACGATAATGGGAAATGCCGTAAACCTTGCAGCACGCCTTGAAGGAGTAAATAAACAATATCGTACAGGCGGTATTTTAATAAGCGAATATACAAGAGCAAAAATCGGCGATGAATTTTTACAACGCCGCCTTGACCGCGTGCGTGTCGTAGGAATAAATACTCCGCTTCGGTTATATGAAATTTTGGGAATTGAAAATGATAAATTAGAAACGAAAACTGTAAAAACGGCAATAGAAGTTTGGGAAAAGGCAATCGATCTTTATGAAGATAAAAATTTCATAGAAGCAGAAAAATTATTTTCTTCTATATTAAATAATAATCCAAATGATAAAGTAGCTGAATTATATATCGATCGCATTAAAAAGTATTTGGAAAATCCGCCGCCTGCAGACTGGGACGCAGTAAGGAACCTTACGGAAAAATGAAAAAATTAGTAATATTTTTATTCTTATCTGCTCCGTTATTTGCAGATAACGAATTTTCTTTTCGTGTAGCTCCTGCAATCGAAAAACCTCTAAGCATCCCCGAGTTTAGTTCCGGTTTTGGAATGAGAGTTTCTTTTGATTGGGCATTTTGGGATATTACTGACAACCTGAATTTCGGCGTCAGCGCAGGCGGTTTATTTACATCTTTGCCTTTCCCTATCGGGGAGCCGCTTACATTAATAGAAGGTACAACAGGAGCATTTATACGATGGCGTCCCCACTCTGCAAACGGTTCACTTGATCGATGGGCTTTTCGCGCTGCACTAAAAACCGGCATATACCATTATTCAAGAGCCGATGAAAATGCGGTAAATCCATTATTATCTTTTACACTCGGTGCTGAATATCATTTATCTCCTTATTTTTCTTTATTTACAGACGGAAATTATTCTAACAGGGTTTTCAGCAATCATTCCGGAAACAGTGCTCCTCTTACATCATTTGGATTATCAGTCGGGCTTCGTTTTAATCTTTCAGAAATTATGAACAATACTGCAAGAGTCAAAATCGAAAAAACAGAACAATACCGCGTCTTTCCTGTTTCATGGGCATGGTATGAAGATAATCCTGTAGCAATGGTAAAAATTACAAACGAAGAACCTTATACAATTACCGATATAAATCTTTCCTTTTTTATGGATAGTTTCATGAGCCAGCCCTGGACTTTTGCATCCTTGCCGTATCTACCCCCCGGTGAAAGTATTGAACTGCCTGTCACTGCTTTATTCAACGAAGCTATGATGAATTTAACCGAAACAGTAAATGCAAACGGCTTACTGCAGGTACAGTACAGAAGTTTAGGCTCACGCAAAACCACAACATCTTCAATACAAATGCCGATATTTCACCGTAACACGCTTTCATGGGATGACGACCGCAGAGCGGCGGCATTTGTTTCACCTAACGATTTTGCGGCTCGTTACTTTGCACGTTATGTTGCCTCGGCAATCAGCAATAATCAATTAATAAATAAAGATGAACAATTGGCAGAAGTGCCGTATAACGTATTTCACGCCGCAGCTTTGTTTGAAACTCTGCGTTTATACGGCGTCAGTTATGTTGTAGTTCCGGCTACATCTTTTGTTAACGTTTCATCTGATGAATCGGTGCTTGATAATGTAAGTTTTCCGTATCAGGCTTTGTACTACCGCGGCGGAGATTGTTCGTACCTTTCAATTTTATTCTGCTCACTTTTGGAAGCGCTTAATATTGAAAGCGCATTCATCACAATACCCGGTCATATTTATGTTGCATTCGAAGTTGGTGATGATACATGGAACAAAAACAGCGATGACATTATCGAACTAGACGGCAAGCGCTGGCTGCCTTTGGAAATAACCGTACCCGACGAAGGTTTTACACGCGCATGGCGAATTGGAGCGCAGCAGTGGAGAAACTCCGGTGACAAAGCTGAAATTTTTCCTATACGCGATGCCTGGAAAGTTTATCCGTCTGTAACTGTTCCTGCATCAGGAGATCATCTGCCTGAAATGCCGCATTGGGATACTATTATAACAGCAGCAAAAAAAGAGCTGGGGCTTTATCCTGATGAAGCTGAAATAATTCGGCCTCAAATTACACTTCCATACATTCAATTTGCGGCTGACTGCTGGAGGCTGACTAACAACGAAATAAAAAAATTGGAAGAAATTGCAGATATATTAAAAAATATTCCGAATATCAGGATATCTGTAAATGGTTATTCTACAACACATGGGTCTGCAAATTTCCTGAAAATGCTGTCAACAAACAGAGCGCAAGGTGTCGCAAATTACTTGATTCATCTTGGAGTATCTGCCGAAATTACTGTTACAGGTCATGGTTCCCAAAACCCGGTTTCAAATAACACAACCGCCGCAGGACTTTCGGCAAACAGACGTGTAGAAATAACGATTATTTATGATTGATAATGTATTTTAATTGTGCCCGGAAGAAGACTCGAACTTCCATACCACTGAAGGCACTAGTACCTGAAACTAGCGTGTCTACCAATTCCACCATCCGGGCTTATATTTAAAAGTTTATTAAATATTCAAACAAAGATCAACTTAACAAGGAAATAACATATAACCCTAGTTGACATATCTTGTCTTAAAAGCCAATATAAAACATGAGCACCCACCCATTATGGAACCTTGCGAATAAACTCACATTGTTCCGGATCATTATGGCTCCTGTATTTCTTGTTGTATACCTATCCCCTCGTTTTTTTCCTTCACTGCTTGAAAACAGAGTCGCCTGGACAGTACCGGTTCTTTGGGTGATTTTTATTGTTTCAGAAATTACAGATTATTTTGACGGTTTAGCTGCAAGAAAACTTAATATGACAACTGATTTTGGAAAGCTCTTTGATCCTTTTGCGGATACAATAATACAAATTACATGTTTTCTTTGTTTTATTATTGACAGGCTTTGGGGCAATTATTTAATACCTGTTATTCTATTTTTGCTTGTAATTTACAGAGAGTTTAGCATTTTATTTTTACGTAATTTAATGCTAAAAAAAGGAATTACTCTTTCTGCAAGCATTTACGGAAAGATAAAAACTGTTGCCTATATTATAGCTGTAGGAGCCGCTCTTTTTGCTGTCAGCCTTGAACGTCTGGCTATTCTTAGTTCTTTTCTGCCCTATGCCAGAACAGGTTCTCTAATAATATTCGCTATTTCTGTAGGTATTGCCTTGTTTTCATTTTTTGATTATCTTTCACAGTATAAAAAAACAGAAAGTCAAAAGTGAACAGGAAATAATATGAAAGAAATAATTAATTCGCAGCAAGCCGCAGAAATATTTCGTGAACTTTACGGAGAGCAGGAAATAGACAATGCGCAAAAACGTTACACAGCGCTTGTTTCAGGAATGTTAAATAATAACTTTCCGACAGAAGAACTTTGTAATACATGCGGTAATATGCGGCTTTTTAGCGCTCCCGGAAGAACAGAACTAACAGGAAACCACACCGATCATAACAGGGGTAAAGTATTGGCAGCCTCGATTCAAATGGACTGCGCCGCCGCCGTACTGGAAAGAAATGACAATACTGTTTTTTTCCGTTCAGCGGGTTTCCCCGATGTAAAAATAAAACTGACAAAAGAAAACGGAGAAAGTGATCTTTTGCCAAAACCAGAAGAAGCCGGAAAAACAGAGGCGCTTATAAGAGGCATTGCCGCAGAGTTTGTAAAGCGAGGTTCTAAAATTAACGGATTTTCAGCTAACGCTCATTCGACAGTGCTGCCGGGCTCCGGGCTTTCATCTTCTGCGGCAATTGAAGTGCTTATCGGCTGTATTTTTGATTCATTATACGGCAGCGGCAAACTCACACCGCTTGAAATCGCGCAAATCGGGCAAATCGCGGAAAATGTATATTTTGAAAAACCATGCGGCTTAATGGATCAGACAGCATGCGCGGCAGGCGGAGCTGTCGCGATTGATTTTAAAGATACGTTAAATCCGAAGGTAAAACAAATAAACTTTGACCTTTCAGCGGTTGGTTTTGCTTTGTGCGTAGTAAATACAGGCGGCAGTCATGCGGATTTAACAGACGATTACGCTTCTATCCCGGCGGAAATGAAAGCAGTTGCCGCATTTTTCGGCAAAAGCGTTTTGCGCGAAATTGAAAAAGAACAAGTTATTTCCGGCGCAGCCGAAATACGTAAAAAACTTGGAGACAGGGCTTTACTGCGCAGCTTTCACTTTTTTAACGAGAATGAACGAGTCGATGACATAACTGCGGCATTAATAAAAATGGAAAATGCAACAGGCGATGAAAAACAAAAGTTTTTAATAAATTACCTTGATTTAATAAATGAATCAGGAAACTCGTCATGGGAAATTTTACAAAATGTTTATTCATTGAATAACCCAAAAGAACAAGGTATCAGCTTGGCTCTTGCTCTTACAAAAGAATTTTTCCAAAAAGAAAATATTAAATCTGCTTGCAGGGTTCACGGCGGCGGTTTTGCAGGCACTATTCAATCATATATCCCGCTGGAAAAAATTGATGTTTATTGTAAATATATGGAAACTGTATTCGGCAAAGATTCCGTAACAGTATTAAGAATCAGACCTAAAGGTGTAATGGAAATTAGTATTTAAATATTAATTTATGCCAGCATATTATTAAGATGCGAATACATGGAGAAAACTGATGCACAGATACATTAATTGTATAGAACATAACTCAAGCGAAGGTCAGCTTGTGATCGGAGAAAAACAAACCGCCCTTTTTGACTGCGGTATGGCGTTTTGCGCAGACGAAACCATAAACAATGTACAAAACGCTCTTGCAGGAAGAAAACTAGATTATATTTTTATGACTCATACTCACTACGATCATATTGGAGCGCTTCCGTTTTTTAAAAATGTATGGCCGAATGTGCAAGTTGTAACATGCGAGGCTGGAGCTGCGGTTCTTTTAAAGGATACACCTCGCAAGGTTATACGCGAATTATCGCTCAATGCCGCCAGGATAAATGGAGTTACACGGGATTTGTCTTACAATGACGAAACATTCAAAGCTGATGTAATTGTAAAAGATGGTGATAAAATCCCGTTAGGAGATATAACAGTTGAAGTACTGGAAACACCCGGACACACACGGGATTCACTTTGTTATTTTATTCCGGAAATGCAACTACTTCTTTTAAATGAAACGCCCGGTGTTTTGATGCCCGATGGAATGATGTATCCGTGTTATCTTACAAGTTTTAATGACACAATAAAATCAATAGAAAAATGCCGCAGTATTCCTTATAAATATTTATCTTTGCCTCATCGCGGAATCGCAGATGAAAAAGACACAGACAAATATTTTGAAAAAGCGCTTTGCGCTAATGTAAATTGCCGGGATTTTATTCTTGACATGAAAAATAAAAATCACAGCGAAGAAAAAATGCTGGATCTTTTTAGAATTGAGTACTACAACGAAACACTGATTTCTTTCCAGCCAATTGAGGCTTTTTTAGCGAATGCCCGTGCAACAATTGCTTGTACGCTTAAAGAGCTGTAAAAATTATACATTTCAAAAGGAGTTAAAATAAATGGAAATATTTAAAGAAATGAATAAATACGGTCATGAACAAATTGTTTTTGCACGAGACGAAAAAGTTGGGCTTAATGCGATTATCGCAATTCATAATACAAATCTGGGTCCTGCGTTGGGAGGAAGCCGTTTTTGGAATTACGGCACTGAACAGGAAGCATTGTTTGATGTACTGCGCCTTTCGCGGGGAATGACTTTAAAAAGCGCGGCGGCAGGTCTTAAACTTGGCGGAGGAAAAGCTGTAATTATAGGAGATCCGCAAAAACTTAAATCGAAAGAGTTTTTTCATTCTTATGGCAAATTTATTAATTCCTTAGGCGGTAAATATTACACGGCAGAAGATGTTAATATTAGCGCTTTGGATATTTCGCAGATTAATGAAGTTACAAAATATGTTTCGGGAACTCCTGAGGTAAGCGGCGATCCGTCTCCGTTTACCGCACGCGGTGTCTACATGGCAATGAAAGCAGGCGCTAAAGTTAAATTTGGCAGCGATTCTCTTGACGGAAAAACAATTGTTGTTCAGGGAATTGGAAGCGTCGGGTACAAGCTCTGCGCTCTTTTACAAAAAGAGGGAGCTAAACTTAAAGTTTATAATACAAGCCCTGCCAAGATGGAAAAAGCCATAAATGAGTTTGGCGCAACGGGTATAACCGCGCAAGATGTGATAACAACCGAATGTGATATATTTGCGCCTTGTGCAATGGGAGCTGTATTAAATATAAATAACATAAAAACCTTAAAATGCCAAATTGTAGCAGGAGCTGCTAATAATGTTCTTACGGATTCATCAACAGGAAATGCTCTTGATAAAATGGGTATTCTTTATTTACCTGATTATATAATTAATTCAGGCGGCGTAATCAATTGCGGAATGGAGATAACAGACGGTTTTTACGATGTAAATGTTATTAATAAAAAAGTAGATGAAATTTACGATACCACGCTTAAAATAATTTCTCTTGCAAATGAAAAACGAATCAGTACCAGTAAAGCAGCAGATGAATATGCAGAGGGAATTGTTAATTCGTTTAAAAAATAGGTTTAAGAACTGCGGTTTCTCAAATTATTTTTCTTTATATATTTTTTCCATATCAATATATTTTATAACAAAAATTGAACCAATACATAATGCTGTAAACTCCATAAGACCGACAATATAATAACTAAAAAAAGTGGTTTGAAATGTTATACCTTGTATTAAACCAATAATAGCCAATGGAATTAACCATTTAAATTTACGCCTGGTAATTATATCGATTAATATACCAATATATATTAATATCGAAGCTATATAATTATGTATAAATAAATATTCAATGAAATAATTATTAAATGCCGCTAACGATAAAAATCCAATTCCGACAAACCATTTACCATAAAGAAGCCAGCAGCCTATTACCAATAAAAAGAAAGTATAAAAATAAACTCTGTTAATGTCCAATCCCATAACAGAGGAATATGTTTTTAAACCTTGTGTTAAAGCGTCTAAAAATCCTACAACAATAAAAGAAAATAATAAAATACCTGTTATTATTCTTTTTCTTATTGTATGTGTATTTGACATTATATTCCCTTTTTCATATAATGCTATTAATAATATTTTGTCAAGTACTTTTTAATGTAATCAAGCTACTTTAAACCGGGAGACTTCTTTAATTAACACATCAATACCTTCACGGTTTTTTATTGTAATTTCATTTACATGATGAACAGCTACATTGATTTGTTCAGCGCCGGAAGCCATTTCGTTCATTCCAGATGTAATTTCCTGTGTAATTTTTTCTAAATTAACACTTTCATTAATAACTTCTTTTGCACCTTCAAGCATTTCATGAGAGCCGCTGCTTACCTGTTTGGTAATATCGTTTACATTACTGATACCAATAAGTACCTGCTTGCTTCCTTCTCCTTGTTCTTCCATAGCAGTACGAATGTTCTCTTCCTGTTCAGCTACAGTTTTTACACTTAAATCGATGGTTTCAAAATTTTCAAGCACAGTATCTGTAGATTTAGTGATCTTGTCAATTGAATCTTTTATCTTTTTTAAAACCGAACTAATAGTTTTTGATTGTTCGCCGGAACTTTCTGCAAGTTTGCGGATTTCGTCGGCTACAACTGCAAACCCTTTGCCTGCTTCCCCCGCATGAGCCGCTTCAATTGCAGCGTTCATAGAAAGCAAGTTTGTTTGACTTGCGATACTTTCCATAACTGAATTTATTTCCAATAGACCTTCAGACTCACGCGCAATTTCCTGAATATCTGAAGCTACTTCTGAAAGACCTGTGCGTCCAACTTCTGATGATTCTTTTAACATTTTAACATTACCGCCGTTTTTAACAAGGGTTTCAGTAACAGAGCGCGTATTGGCTACCATTTGTTCAATTGCAGATGATGCTTGAGAAACATTTTCACTTTGGTTATCTACATGATCGTTAAGTTTATTAATATTTTCTACAACCTGTTCCATAGTCGCATTGGTTTCTGTGACACTTGCACTTTGATTTATTACACGAGTTTTAATACTTTGGACATTAGCAGTAATCTGATTTATCGCAGCTGCAGTTTGATTCATATTACTCGCAAGATCGGCCCCTGTATTTGACAGATTTGTTGTTTGTTTTATAATCGAAGTAATCATTTTATTAAATGCATCCATTGTTTGATTATATGCTTTTGAGGCTTTTGCAATTTCATCTTTTCCTTCATCTGATAGTTTTAATGTTAAATCTCCGGTCGCAACTTTCTCAAATGCGGCAACCAAAAGACCAAGAGGTTTACTTATCATTGTTGAAATATACAATGCTAAAAATATAGTAGCTGAAAAAGCAATAATTAAAGCAATTATTATTGCAATAAGCAAAGACTGTGCCAGATTTGTTGAAGATGCGTTAATTGAAGAAGCCCTGTTTACCAAATATTCAAAACATTTTTCATAATTATCCAGAATTATTTCACTGTATAACCTGCAGTCTTCTAACCCTTTTACAATACCTTGAATATCTGCTGTTTGAGAGGATGAATATAAACCTAAAACCACAGGAACAAGATCATTATCAAATACTTTTCTTGCTTCATCAAAAAGACGTGTTGCCTCTCCTTCGCTTACCGATGATCTATATGCATTTACATATTCATCCAATACTGGAAGCAAACTCTCAATACTGCGGAACTCTGATTCAACTAATGAAAAATCACCTATCAATGATGCTACAATCATTTCACGAACATGTATCCTTATCTTTAATAAGGTCTGTTCAACAAAGGACAGATGCGGCATTGGTCTTACTATACTTCTGTACATGTAAAAACCGGAATCTCTGATTTGCTGCATTCCGAAAATTCCAATAACACCAACCGCGACTGCTAAAATTGCTACAATAAAAAAACTTATCATGAGTTTCACTCTTACTTTCATATTTTTCATTTTTTTCACCTCATTTAAAAATACGGAGATTTTTTCTTATATCTTTACCCTCAATTTTACAATATTTTTAATAATTATTTCAACTATAAGGTATAATAATAATTTAAAGAAATGTTCTGGAGAATTATTAAATTGCAGCGCATTAAAGATTTATAATTCTTACATTGTTAGTAATTTAAACCCTAACCCTTTACAGCGCCGGCGGTCAAGCCTTTAATAAATTGTTTGCTCATCATCAAATAAAGCAAAATGACAGGGATAGCCGAAAGGGTCAATACCGCCAGTACTCTTGACCAGTCAGTTTGATACTGACCAAAAAGGCGTGTAACACCCAAAAGTAAAGTTTTTGACTTGTCGTCGGTAATGAAAATAAGAGGGAACCAAAGATCATTCCAGAAAGGAACCAAATTGTAAATCGCTGTTGTTGCCAATGCAGGCCGCAAAAGCGGCGCAATAATTCTTGTAAAAATAACAGCTCGGTTTGCGCCGTCGATAATTCCGGCTTCGGTTAATTCGTAGGGGATCTCGCGGGTAAAAGCTGTCAGAATAAAAACTGCGACAGGTATACCCATAGCAATGTAAACAGGGATTAAAGACCAAATTGTATTGATAAGACCTAGATTTCTGACAATTTCAAGAATTGTTATCGAAGCAATTTTTATTGGGAGCATCATTCCAGCGATAAAGAAAAAATAAATAATATACGATAATTTTCCGCGCATGTTTGCCAAAGCGTATGCCGCCATGCTTCCTATAATCAACAATAAAAATAAAGAAAGAATTACAACGATAAAACTGTTTCTAAAGTAAACCAAAAAATCGCCGTCTTTAAACACGGCGGCATAATTCATAAAATTCCACGCACCTTCTGGAAGTCCAAAGGGATTTTTATAAATTGAAAACCTGTCTTTAAAAGAATTTATCACCATAATAATAATCGGATATAATGCGACAAACGACCAGATTATCAGGATGACATGACTAATGGTTAGTTTCCTCTGTTCTTTATTTGAAATTGCCGATTTTGTAATCATTGATTTTGATTTCATTGGACATTCCTCCTCTGAGTAAAACGTAAAGTGGGAATGACTCCTAAGCAGAGAATAAAAAATGTGATAGCGGCGATTGCCGCGCCCATACCGGGATTTGGAATTCCTACAGGATGCTGACCTGCTATACCCATTCGATAAAACAAAGTACCGATTAAGTCGGTAGAATAATTCGGCGCACCATTTACGTTTGTCATGGCAAAAACCACGTCAAAGGCATTAAAGTTATTTACAAATGTAAGGATTGTGATTATCCCGACTATTGGCATAACAAGCGGCAGTTTAATACGCCAAAAAATTTGATTTTCGCTTGCGCCTTCAATGTTAGCTGCTTCAATATAGTCATCACTTATACCGCGAAATGCTGCGACAAACATCATTACAGGAATGCCGATCCACTGCCAGCAGGATACAAGTGACACACTGAGAAGAGCAGTACCGGGCTCACCAAGCCAGGGTTGGACAAGAAGTCCCAAACCTTTGTCCTGTAAAAAAGGACCGCTCCACACAGGATTTAACAAGAGCCGCCAAAGATAACCTGTTACCAATACAGCCAAAGTTACAGGCAGGAAAATGATCGTTTGATATATTGCACTTCCTTTTAAATTCTTTCTTGTTAGCAATACCGCAAAAAATATTCCAAGACAATTTTGCACAAGCATGTGAATTACGAAAAATATTACCGTGTTTTTAAAAGCGCCGAAATAACGCTGCGAGTATTGCTCGACTGAAAAGAGTTGTTTGAAATTATCAAGACCTGCAAAAGTCCAACCCAATCCAGCCGAACCTGTGTAAAGACTTAAACGCAGGGAGTTCAGTAAAGGCCATGCCATAAATAATACGTAAAACAGCAGGGCTGGAATTAACCATGGTATCCAGCCCATGCCGAAGATATTTTGTTTTTTAAATTTGCACCTAATATTCAAAGTATTTACCTTTGGTTCTACCGCAATCTTGCAGCCGCAGTTTCCATTGCCTCTGCTGCCTGCCGCGGTGTTATATTACCTCTAAGCACTTGAATTACAGCCTGGTTCATGGGTGCATACAGATCCATAAATTTTGGCCACACAAAACGGGCATCGGTTAGTTTTCCCTGATTCAATGCCAGGAATTCATTTGCATGAGGATTATCAAGCTGGATCGGGAAGTTTATCATCGGAAAGAAACCCAAAGGCAGAGCTTTCGACGCGGTTGCTGCTCCTTCGCGGCTTGCAATCCATGCCAAAAATGCTTTTGCTTCTTCGGCATTCCTGGAGCTGGCGTTATACGTAATAGCCATGTCAGGATGGAATGTAATTAAAGTATTTCTGTCTCTTGGAGCGGGTATTGCAAATACACCCCATTCAAACGGCACACCTTCATATACACCGGCTGTCCAGGAGCCGTCCATAAACATTACTGCCTGCTGTGTTGCAAAAAGCGCCTGAGAATCGTTATACGTCACAGATTCCCAGCCTCTGGGAAGAAACTTTGCAACGTCTGCCATACCCTGAAATGCTGCAACCCAATTAATATCGTTCAAACGCTTGGCTCCGCTTTCATACAACAAGCGTTCATCAGCGCCGCCAATAAAATTGGGTAACATACCTAAAAAGAAAGTTTCAAGGATATCCCATTCATCGGCTACTCCGTTAGCCAGAGGGGTATAACCGCGAACGGATAAAGTTGCACACAGTGTTAGAAAATCTTCCCAAGTTTTGGGAATAGAAAGGCCTTCTTTTTGGAAAATTGTTTTATTGTAATACATGGCGTGGGATACAGCCGCAAATGGAACTGCAAATAATTTTCCATCCGGCATTTGCCAGGGGGATGCGTTAGAGGCTGTAAAGTTTTGCCTAACGCCCGGAATATCGGTACAATCTCCGAAATAACCTGCTCTAAAGAGTTCCTGCCCTGTAGCATAGGAACGCGCATACATTAAATCCGGTCCCATACCGCTATCAAGCTGGAGCCTGAGAGTTGCGTTATATTCCGGCGGACTTGTCGGGCGAAATTGAATTTCTACATTCGGATTTAATTTTCTGTATTCCGCAAGCAAGGCGTTTAACTGATTTACATCATCAGCTCGCCATGAACCCATTACAAGAACCACTTTTTGTGATCCTGTTTCTCTTTTGCAGCCGCCTATTGTCAATACAAGCGCTGCTGCAATCAATATAATGATTGCCAAAACAATTACTCTTTTCATATTTTCTCCTTAAAAATAATATACGAAATAATATATTGATTATTATTCATTTAAGGAGTTTGTATATGTTGGTTTTTATGAAATAAAGAAGAATGTATTGGTAATTATCGATCTTTTTAAGTTATATATTTACCCTGGTTAACATTATATTTAAAACTTCTATAATCTATAATAAATTCTTTATTCTCTAAGACAATTTTCATATCTTTTGGAATTCTGAATGTAGGGATTTCTTTTTCAATTGAGACAAGAAAAACCGGGTAAAAAAATGTTTTTTTCTTTTCTTTATTTTCTATATTAATTAATTCGATTATATTTTCATAACTTACATTTTTATTTATATAATACATAATTCTGTCGGCTACTTTATAAATATCATTATTAATTATATCTTTTCTTACTTCGCCTATTGTTGCGCCTTTTGATCCGATAAATGTTTCAATAATAAATTTAATAGAAAATATTACAACAAATATTGCAAGTATAATTATTAACGGGACAGCCAACGGCAGCAAATAAAAACCAAATTGAATAAAAACTAAGATTAATACTAATGAACCTAATTTTAGAATTACCTTTATTAATTTTTTTCCAATATTTGTAAGTATTAATTTCACATTTTCTCCTGAATTTAACCTAGCTTTATTATAACCAGTTTATGAATATTTTATAATAACTGCCGGACTCTTTCAATATTTCGCATCGCATCTTGAACCATATCATTATCGCCTGGATTAAGATTAATTGCGGTTTCCCAGTCTGCAATTGCTTTGTCAAGTTCATTTATTGCTTCATACGTTATTCCCCTGCTTATATATGCCCAGGAAAATGGTTCGATACTTATACTTATAGCCTGATTAATCATTTCGATTGACCGATCATATTCTTTATTAAAGTAATAAGTAATTCCAAGACTAAGATAATCGTTTTGTGAAGAATACGAACCGTTTTCTATTATAAATAGAAAATCTTTTAAAGCGCTTTGATAATCTTCCAAATTAAAAAACAATTCTCCCCGATAACGATATGTATTTAAAAAATATGGCTCTAATTGTATTGCAGTATTAAAATCATTCATGGCATTTTCATAATCTTCCATAATATTTAAATACAAAAACCCGCGCTCACTATAAAAATAAGCATACGGATATATATTTATTGCATTGTTAATATCATCAAAAGCGCTTTCGTAATCATTTATAAGATAATAATTATAACTGCGATTGCTATATGCATAAGCATTATTTGGATTAATTTCGATTTCCTGCGAAAATAAGTTTATTGCCAAGTCATATTTTTCTTCGTTTTGATATTGCATAGCTTGTCTTAATGATTCTTCATGTTTTATAATCGCAAGACCATAATTTCTGGAATAACCTAGAGGAAAACCCATAAAAAGATAATGTTCAGGAACAGAAGAAAATTCACAATCTTCATCATTTAAAAATCCTTTAAGGGTTTCAGACGCTCCCCAGGAACCCAATCCAATACGCCATTCTTGATAAGCAAAATCATAATTAAGATGAATTATAATACCCCTGTTAACGCCATTAATGGCAAGATAAACCCATTCGCCTGTACCATGAGGACTTGATAATGTACCGCCGTTTACAATAGTAATATTCGGGTAAGAGCCGTTGGGTAACGCTATACCGTTCCATCCCTCCCATGATAATATTCCGTTTTTATCAAGTGTAACAATTATAAAATCATTATTTGCAGGATTTAATGCTTCATAAGTTCCCTGCCATTTTTCGGGTATAATGTCTTCGTTTTTTTTACATCCTGATATTATTAAACTTGATATTACTATGAGCACAATAATCACGTTTAGGTTAATTTTTCTTTTCATAATGTTTTCCTTTTTATGTTTTTCTGTTTATTGTTTATTAACATTTCCATTGATACAATTACAAGTAATACTACCGCCGGCTGCCGCATCACCTTCGACACAATTGCAATTAACACCGCCTCCAGCTGCTACATCTCCGCCTACATTATTGCAATTAACGCCGCCCTTTGCACTTACATTACCCTCGACATTATTACAGCTAACATTACAGCCTGCTTCAACATTTAATGCATTGCCTTCGATTGTTAGTGTATAGTTAGAAAGATCTTCAACGCTATTGATAATTCTTTTACCTTTAAATATTACACAATGGATGGTATCATCATCATCCCATTTTAAGGTAAAATTTTTTTTAATTTCTTCATTTATTTTAATTCCAAAAAGTTTATCGATGCTGACTCCAAAAAGCTGCGCAAGCATTGGAAGCATGATTATATCAGGCGATGTTTGCCCGTTTTCCCATTTACTTACAGCTTGAAACGATATATTCAATTTTTCCGCAAGGTTTTCCTGTGTCAAACCGCTTTCTTTCCTTAATTTAAGGATATTATCCGATAAAGTTTTTAAACTATCAGTTGCATTCATAATTGTAACCATCCTTTTTTCGCCTTATGTTTGAATTATATTTAATTTTTTAATGGTTTATGATAACTTGTTTGTTGAATAAACTCAACCAGTAGTTGAATTTTCAAATTTTTTCTTCAGCAATCGCTCAAACAGATTTTCGCGCGATAGACCAGTAAGCCAGAGAAAGTGCTATTCCGCCTATGATATTTCCTGCGGTTGCCGCCGTAAGATTTACGAGCATTCTGATAAAATAAGAAGAACTTTCTCCTGCCATTGTTTCCATGCTAAAAAGTGTCATGTTGGCTATTGAGTGTTCAAAACCGCAAATTACAAATATATAGATGCACCAGAATATCATTATAAGTTTACTGCTTTCGCTTTGCAGTCTGTACATACACCATACTGCGGCGCAGACTAAAATATTACAAAGAATTCCACGTACAAAAAGTTCTGTAAAAAAGGGTTCTGTTTTACTGTACATTGCTGTATGAGCTGCTTCCAGTACAGGACCTTGCAAATAACCTGTTCCCAAAAAAAGAGCGGCAATTAATATTGAACCTATCAGGTTTCCGATATAACAATAAGTACAAAGGGCAATTGCATCCAAAGGTTTAACAGTTTTATGCATGATTCCTGCGGTCATAACAAAAACATTTCCGGTAAAAAGCTCTGCTCCCGCAAAAACAACAAGGCTTAAAGCTGCTGCAAAACTGATACCTTGTAATATTTTAATTCCTGCAAAATTGTCCAGGGCTCCTGCCATTACAAGAATAGTAATCATGCAAAGCCCGACATAAACGCCAGCCATCAAAGAGGAAATAAAATATGCGCCTTTTTCTTTTTTAAAAAAGTTGACCTTTTTTCTCGCCGCTGCTTCTACATTGTTGTAATCGATG
>WQYB01000038.1 GCA_009781475.1 Treponema sp. | reverse complement strand
GCAGAACTTAGTGAAAGAGTAGAAAAAAATACAAATTCTGTAAATGAGTTTGCAAATAAAATTGGAATATTACCAATATTCAATTGTCTTGATTTATATGCAAAAGAAAAAGCTCGTTTAAAGAAGTTAGGGAATCTAATTGATGATTTTGATTTATTAATAGGTTGTTCAGCAATAAAAAATGATTTAATACTTGTTTCAAATAATGAAAATCATTTTGAAAGAATTGAAAATATAAAAATAGAAAATTGGATAAAATAATTTAGAACGGGTTTTCTTCGCCTAACACACGATTAACGCTTCATCGCCAGAGGGCGGCTCGGGCTACGAAAAACCGCAGTCGGTTTCGCTTATTCGGGTTGCCAAACCGTCATATACAACCAGAACGTTAAGCGAAATACTAACCAAAATAAAAAATTAAAATATTAAAAAATAAATATTGACATAAAATAGATAAAAGGGTTAAAATATTTATGAGGGTAAAATGAAATATTGTACAAATTGTGGTATTGAAAATAATGACTCTGATGAAATATGTAAAGAATGTGACGGGCTAATATTTTCAAATGACAAGCCAAATATTAATAAAAAACCAAGCATTATTATTTCTATTTTATGTTTCCTTCTTCCATTGGTTGGTATAATAATTGCATCATTTTGTGATGATAAAAAAGAGAGGCAACGCTATAGAAATTGTGCTTTATTAGGAATGTTATTTTATTTGATTATTTCACTAGTAAATAGGTGTATTGTAGAACAAGAATATCAAGGGGCAATGGATAAACTTATGGAGGAAATACATAATAGAGAAAGGTAATAATATATGAAAACATGGAAACCAATTAAAAGTATTATTTATTTGACATTAGCCACTATTAGTTTTTTTATTTATTTAAATTCTTATTGTTATAATTTTATTAACGATGATTTTATATTTAAATATTTTATAGTTAGAATAGTTTTAATATTTTGGTTATTTTACTATTTAATGGGATTTACATTTACGATATTAATTCATCCAATTGTATTATTGGTTAAAATATTAAAGAAAAAATATAGAAAAGATGAAATAAAATTATATATTGTTTTATTTATGTGGTCTATTATAATAGCAATAGCATATATTTACTTTATATTTGGAAAAGGATTTATAATAACTGTATAAAATAATATTTTATATAAAAATAGTATAAGCCGCCATATCTCTGTGTGAAATCTTCCTATATAAATTTTAAACCAGCATCACAGTATTTTTAATTTTTTCTCCAGTTTCCTTGTCCAAAAGTTTTTCGATTATTGCAATTGCAAACTCGCCCGTTGTTCCGGCAGCACGGCTTGTTATGATGTTTCCGTCTGTAACAACTCGAAAGTCCTGCCACTGTCCTTCGGCTGCTTTTTCTTCCAAACCCGGAAAACAAGTAAACTTTTTACCGTTTAAAAGTCCCAGGGGAGAGAGAACCACCACAGGAGAAGCGCAGATTGCGCAGATTAGTTTTCCGGCTGCCGCCATGTCTTTTAGTAAATTGCCGGTTTCTTCTGATGCTGCCAGGTTTGCTGCTCCCGGCATTCCGCCAGGTATAATTACAGCGTCAAAACTGGCGGTATCCTGTTTTAGAAGTTCTGCCAAAGTTGTGTCTGTTATAAGTTTTATTTTGCCCCATGCGCTTGTTACAGTGGTATTTTGTGAAATTGATACAGTCGTAACTTCTATTCCCGCCCGTTTAAGGTAGTCGATAGGCGTAATAGCTTCGACATCTTCAAACCCGTCAGCCATCAATATAATTGCTTTTTTTGCCATGTTGCGCTCCTTACATTTATTTAATTCACAATTTTAATATATTACTTAAAACGAGCTACGAAAAGTCTCGCCAGTTCCGAATGGCAGAAATTCCGACATTCCTTTATAACTCGTCCATCGCTCACGTTGTGGTTTGGTGTTTATAACAAGAAGTTCAATTTTTTCAGAGTTAGGATCGATAGATTTCTAAACAAAACTGCCGTAAAAAGCAGCCATATTTCACTGGCGATTCTTTTCGCCGCCCGTCTTATTAAAATATATAAATATGTACATCAGACCAATTAATAATATTTATACATACATTTTTAATCAAAAAATATTGTTTTTAATACCGCAAAATATTCTCTGGCATAATAATTAGGCAGTAAAATACCGGGTGTTCTGCTTGCAAGAACCCCTACATCTTTATAACCAAGTTTTTTTGCGATAATTTTTGCGCGGAACAGGTGAAACTCAGAAGAAGAAATTACTATTTTTTTATCTAAATCGCTTATTAATTCTCCGGAAAACTTTAGGTTTTCATAAGTGCTGGATGACCTGTCTTCTATTATAATCCGGTCGGTATTTATTCCGTTGTTTTCCAAAACCCTTGCCATCGCCAATGCTTCTGATGTGCGCTGACCTTCGCCAGTGCCTCCGCTTACAATTATTTTTACATCAGGGTTTTCGTTTGAATAATTTATCGCGGCATTTATTCTTCTTAAAAGCGTTAACGAAGGAGCTCCCCTGTATAAACCGGCTCCGAGAATTATTATATAATCGGCGTTTTCGTATTTATGCGATCTTGCGTTAATAAATACAAGGCTTTCAATTATTACAAATGATAATGAAAAACTAATTATTACACTTAAAAAAATTATTTTTATAATTTTATGGGTTTTATTATAAAGAATTATAAGGAGCTTTAACAATACCGCAATTAAAAGTAATAATGCTCCTGCAAAAACCCATGCATAATTGAGCGAACTTATATACCCAATAAAATTTGTTACTGCCAAAAAATACCAAATACACATAATACCTGCAAATAGAAGCACCGGCCGTGCTAGAATGTTAATTATTAATTCCTGTGTTTTCTTTTCCATTTATTGATAATCTCACAAATTATTTAATATTTCGTTTTCCCAATAATCTATTACAGCCTGTAAATACTGGGTATGTTCCATGCCGTCTCTGTTTTGAATTTCAATTATTACTTTGTGTATTCTTGCGATTTCCGGATATTTTTCAAACACTTCGTCCCATGTTGTTGTTTCAGGGTTTTCAACAAGGTAAGAAAATGCTCTTAACATGTATTTATTGAATGTACAAAGCCCTATATAGTTAAAAAAATGTATATAATCAGGATAAGGATGATAATATTCTTCCAGGATTATATTTCCGTTGTGTATTAATTGTTCAATAATAGTTTCTCTTGATATTTTATTTTCAAAGTAACTTTCTTCTAAATCGTAAAAATAAAGAAAAATCTCCCTGTGTTCTCTGTGAATCATCATTGACGCGCTGTTTAAATTGTCGCTTTCAAGGCTGGTTAATATGTATAGTTCAAATTGACTTAAATTATATTTTCCTTGGAGATAATGCTTTATAAATTCCGCTTCGATTCTTAAAGCGTCCATTTCAAATAATAAATTTACTTTTTCATTGGTTGTTGCGCTTAAAAAATAATCGCCGCTTATTAAATAATCATGCATATGCCTGCATTCATGAATTAATATTGAATAATGTATGCTGCTATCAGCATTATATGTATCAAGGAATTTTGTACCGAAGATAAAACCTATTCTGTTTTCATCTTCTACATAAAACTGCATTCCGCTAAGAATAGTATTCATTTCAGGGTTTATTCTAAAAATAGTTACATTATTTTTTATGTATTCCATGGATAAAAAATAGGCATCATACGCATACTTGCTGCTTTGGTTGTCTTTCATTATATTGTCAAAATTAAAAAGTAATTCATTTATTATTTTATGATATTTATTAAGATCTATTTCTGATTCATCTGATAATATTTCATATTGAGACAAGAAACCGCTGTCATCTTCTTTAGGTAAACATGACAGGGAAAAAACTAAAAAAAACGCAATAAAAATAAATAATATTTTTTTCATATAAACCTCTTTTTTTACTTTTTTGATTTTTGCTTTTCAAGCATTTTTGCAAACTTGTTTAGTTTTTCTCTTTTTATATGAGTTCCGGGTACTTCAAGTATTTCGCGCGCTACTTTGTTGCCTAAAGATGCGCAGTCGGAAAGGGATTTGCCCCGTATCCAGGCGGAAATAAAAGCAGCGCCGAACGCATCTCCTGCTCCTGTAGAATCACGCGGAATAATTGTAAAAGTTTCTTCGCGGTAAATATGCCCGCCTGCGACAACAATTACGCCTCTGCCTCCCAGTTTAACAACGACTATAGGGAACAATTCGCCGTCTGTTATTATTTTTAACATTGGGCATACATCACGCAGGATCATTGTTTCTTTTTCTTTGTCTGTTGTAAAAACTTCTTCGTCACGGGTTTTTCTGATTGTGTAATATAATGCGATTGTTTCATCGGCATTCATAAAAATTATAATCGGAAAGCTGCGGCTGTATGTTAAAATTTCTTCGGCTTTTTTTCTGATTTGAAAAACTGATGCGGCATCAAGTGCGACAGGAATACCCCGTTTACTGGCTTTTAACAATATATGCTGTACTAAAGAGCGGCGGTCTAAAATATAGCCGTCTACAACAACAACTTCGGCATTATTAAAAAGGCTGTCATCAATATCTTCTTCTGTAAGTTCCAGCGCCGCATCCGGGCTTGCGGCAAAACGTTTTTCGCCGCTGTATTTGCACACAAAACAAAGTCCGGTATTTTTATTCGATTTTACAAGCAATGCTGATACGCCTGCATCAGTCAGTTCTTTTTCAAAAAATACGGCATGATCGTCTTGTCCTAAACAGCCTGTAAAAACAGTTTTCATTCCAAGCATGGATGCTATTTTTGCAGTGTTTGCAGCTCCTCCGCCGGAACTCTTTACGGCTCTTGCGTAATCAATGGAAGGTTCTTTCAATAAGGCTTGCGCTTTTTCGCTGTCGATATGCTGATGCGATTCATGGATGCCGTATTTAACCGTGAGACTATAATCAATATTTACAAACACATCGACAATAGGATTGCCAATGCAGAGAATTTCACCCAAATTTTACCCCTCATTTAAACTATATCGGTTTTGCGATAATGTCTGCAAGAGCCGGATTCTTCTTTAGATCGTTTACAAGACCTTCGGCTCGTCCCTTGTTTATATAATCCTTACTTTGGAATGAATATTTAAAATGAGTGTGAGTATCGTAAGTTCCCTGCATCAATGCGTAAGCGTCTTCCGTCATTACAAGCTCTTCATCAGTTGGAATAATATAAATTGGTATTTTCGATTCGGGTTTGCTTATTAAAGTTTCTGTGTTTCTTGTGCGTGATACTTCGTTCTTTTTGGGATCGTATACCATGCCGATGCCGTCAAGACCGTTTAGAATTTTATCTCTCATAAACCACGCAAACTCACCGACACCTGCCGTTAATACAAGCGCATCAACCCTTCCAAGTACCGCTTGGTAAGCTCCTATGTATTTTTTTACACGATGAGCTTCGATATATTGCGCGCGAAGTGCTTGTTTGTCTCCGCCTTCCGCTGCCGCCTGAATGTCTCTCCTGTCTGTATGTTTTCCGGTTAATCCTAAAAGACCGGCTTTTTTATTAAGAGCGCTTTCTATTTCTGATGCGCTCATTCCGGTTTTGCGCATAACATAAAAAGGTAAAGACGGATCAACATCGCCGGAGCGAGTTCCCATAACAAGACCTTCAAGCGGAGTTATACCCATCGATGTATCAAAAGAAAGACCGTCTTTAACAGCGTTAATAGACGCGCCGTTTCCAAGATGGCAGATTATTACATTTGTTTTAAAAGGGTCTTGTCCCAAAAGTACTGCCGCTCTTTTTGCCGTGTATAAAAAACTTGTTCCGTGAAAACCGTAACGGCGTACCTGATATTTTTCGTACCATTCGGTTGGAACTGCGTACATGTAATTTTCAGGCGGCATTGTCTGATGCCACGCTGTGTCCATTACCGCGCAGTGCGGAACATCAGGCAGAACTTTTTTTGCCGCTTCTATTCCCATGATGTTTGCCGGGTTGTGTAAAGGGCTTAAATCCTGCATCGCTGTAAACGCTTCCATTGCTGTTTTGTCCACAATGACAGATTTTGTGAATTTGTCACCGCCGTGCACAACACGATGACCTACAGTTTTAATTACCGACATATCGCTTATTACACCCGTGTCTTTACTTGTTAAGGTTTTTATA
The DNA here is from genome assembly GCA_009781475.1 of Treponema sp. Lineage (GTDB taxonomy): Bacteria > Spirochaetota > Spirochaetia > Treponematales > Breznakiellaceae > WQXQ01. Next base: position 19,345 of record WQYB01000038.1, on the reverse strand, counting down.
ATTAGATCGATTGCGTCAGTATGAGTCGGACAATCATGATTAAATGTGACTTCATCTTTTCCTTTTGCTTTGTGATTAATGAAAGAGCCGCCGACAGTTACTTTTTCTACAATACCTACCGCAAGGACATCCTTTGTTTCCCAGTCATAAACCTGGTATTTTGCTGATGATGATCCGCAATTTAATGTCAAAATAATCATTTTATCCGCCTTAATATTAATTATGGTGGTATTATAACATATTTCTATGGTTATTGTAAGATAAATTGTAATATACGATATTTCAGCGAATTTGCCGGAAAAAATATTAAAGTAATGTTAATGAATTTTTAAAGGATTGTTAAAAAACGATTGCCTTACTTCTGTTATTTTTGTATATTCTATATATTGCAAGGAGTATTTGATGGAAAACCAAATTAGTAAAAAACGAAGAACATCAATTAAACGCAAAGTTTTTTTCTTTTCTATACTTTTATTTTCGTTAATATTTTTTATAGGAATCGGCGTTTTTGTATTTTTTATGAGCCAGACTGTCCGGGATACTACAGGTTATGAATTGGCGCAGGCATTACAGATCGAACGAATTAAACTTGAAGCGTCTGTAAACGGCGAAATTGCTCTTGCTATGAAAATGGCAACATCGCCTCTTATAATAAGGCATTTTAACGATCCTGCAGACCAATACCTCAAAAGAAACGCATTTGATGAAATCGAAGGATATAGGGCTGCTTTTGCAAGTAATATAGTTTTCTGGGCAAGCGATGTTGATAAAGAATTTTATTTTTCCGAAGATTCTCATTATACTCTCGATGTCGAAGATCCTGATACTTACTGGTACAAAATGACTTTATACGAAACCGAAAGGTATAATTTTAATATTAACTATAATGCCGAAGCCGATCAGACCAATCTTTGGATCAATGCGCCTGTTTTCGGCGCAAGAAGAACGCCTATTGGTCTTGTAGGATCAGGCATTATATTAACAGACTTTGTCGAATCCATATACAAAAGTTATACCGGAAGTGCCGCGCTTTACCTTTTTAATGAAGAAGGTGAAATTACAGGCGCAAAAGATTCGAAACTTGTTGCGGATAAAGTTACTATGCAAAACGAGCTTGGAGAAAGAGGCGCGGAGATTTTTTCAAAAGCTGTATCACTTAAAACCGATGAATTTATTAATTATGAAATACCCGGAGGCGTAATTGCAATCGGCAGAGTTCCAGCTCTTGGCTGGTATATTGCCGCTATTCAACCGGTTGGAGTTATTGACATACTCGGCAGTAACATGACTTTTTTGTTTTTGCTTTTGATGGCAGTAATCGCTTTAATCTTTTTTGCTTTTTATGTATATATTTCACGAATGCTCAAACCTATGAACTATATGGTTGAAACACTCGATCATATTTCGGTTGATTGGGATCTTACACAAAAACTCGTATTAAAACGCCGGGACGAAATCGGCACACTGGGTGAATTCTTCAATTTAACTTTTGGAAAGATCAGAGATCTTCTTGTCGGAATTAAAGGAAAGACAATCGCTCTTTCTGATACAGGCGATGAACTTGCTTCCTATATGTCAAAAACCAGAAAAGACATAGAAGGAATTAATAACAATATTCAGGGAATGAGGACACAAGTTTTATCTCAGTCTGATAAAGTAAATGCCGCCGCAAGTTCGATGGATCATATTATCGCAGGGCTGTATGAACTAAATGATCATATAACAATTCAGGCGGAAAATGTCTCTCAATCTTCATCGGCAATCGAACAGATGCTTGCAAACATTCAATCGGTTACACAGACACTTGTTAGAAATACAGCTAACATACACTCGCTTGCAGAATCATCCGAAGCGGGAAGGATAGATGTGCAGAAAGTATCGGCTGATATTCATGAAATTGCATTGGAATCAGAAAGTCTTTTGGAAATTAACTCTGTAATGCAAACTATCGCAAGTCAGACAAACCTTCTTTCCATGAACGCAGCAATCGAAGCGGCTCACGCAGGCGAATCGGGCAAGGGCTTTGCAGTTGTAGCTGATGAAATCCGTAAATTGGCAGAAAACTCAGGACAGCAGTCAAAAACCATCAGCGCGGTTCTTAAAAAGATTAAATCGATGATCGATACAATTACTAAATCTACAGGTGTTGTATTGGAACGTTTTGAAAATATCGAAAGCGAAGTAAAAACTGTTTCTGACCAGGAAAGCCAAATTCGCAATGCAATGGAAGAACAGGGAGCAGGCAGCCGCCAGATATTGGAAGCTGTAACCCAGTTAAACTCTGTTACGGGGCTTGTACGCAAAGCATCTGCGGATATGAGCGGTGAAAGCAAACAGGTTTTACAACAAAGTACCGATCTTAAAAAGATTACAACAGAAGTTGCAGGTTCAATGGATGAAATGACCCAAAGCGCCGAGGAAATTTCCAAAACAATCACCAGGGTTCAGGAAATAACACAGGAAAACAAAGAAAATATTGTTGCGCTAAGCGGAGATATTTCGCGCTTTAAAGTGGATTAAATCATATACAAAGCAGTTGTTATATTGTATTATTAATCTACTTTTTATGAAAAGACATTTATGGTTACGAAATAAGTGCTTTCTCTTTTTTGCTATTTGTTTTTTAGCGGTTCCAATGTTTCTTTGCGCTCAATCTACTGCAATGGAAATTGAAACCCTTTTAAATACAAGCGCAGTTACTTATGGACAGGCGTCCCGTTTTATTCTGCAAGCGGCTAATATTATGGCTGTTAATAATCAGCAAGAAGCGTTAAATTACGCAATACAGCAAAAGTGGCTGCCGGCTAATGTAAGAGCGGATGACCTTGCAAGGCTTGATGATGTATGCCTTCTTTTTATGAAAGCCTTTGAAATAAAAGGCGGTATGATGTATTCGATGAGAGGAAGTCCGCATTATGCCTACCGTGAACTTGTTTATCTGGAAGTAGTTCAGGGACGCACTGACCCTGCCATGACAGTATCCGGCGAAAGATTTCTTTTTTTTACAAACAGAATGTTGTCCCGTCAGGATGCGCAAGATGTAGTGGCATCAAGAGACAGAAGGGATATACCGCCGCAAGTTGAACCTGAACATATTACAGCAGAACCCGAAATATATATTCCTCCTGCAGGGTATCAGCCGGTGACAGCTACATTTGTTTCTGTCTGGTTCTCGCAGGACTCCGCTGTTTTACTTGAATCTGAAAGATTAAAACTTCAGGAATATGCCCGCATTTTAAGAGCAAACCCAAATGTAAGATTGCTAATTACAGGTCATGCCGCACGTTCCGGTACTGATGCTTATTTAAATACTCTTTCAAGAAGAAGAGCGCAGGCTGTAGCCGATTATCTTGTTTCGCTTGGCGCGTGCCGTGCGGAAAATATAACCATTACTGCCCACGGCGCATCCCGTCCTTTGGCGAACAATACAACCGTATCGGGAATGGCAGCTAACAGGCGTGTCGAAATTATCATATTGGAGAATTAATATGAAAAAAACTATTAATAAAACATTATTAATTTTACTTACGTTTTTTATTCTTTCGCCGCTTTCACTTTGGGCTATTGATTTTGGTCTTGTTACAAATGTTAATATGGGATACGGCAATATCGGCTCCGATGACAGCAAATTTAATTTTAAGATTGATCTTTGGCCGCGTCTTTCGATGTTAATCGGCGACAATGGAGAATTTCTTTTTTCTGCCGGGCTTACAATAGGTGTTGATGAAGGTTTTTATATTATTCCTGAAATTTTACACACCGAGTTTACAATGCGTTTTGGATCTTCGGGGATTAGGGTAGGGCGTATTAACTATTCCGATCCGCTGTCTTTTATAGCAGAAGGGCTTTTTGACGGAGCGCTGTTTTATCATAATTCCGGTTTAGGTGTTTTTAGCGCCGGCGCTATGTATACAGGATTTTTATACAAGAAGAATGCCAATATTACAATGACAGGAAACGATCTTGTAAATTTCAGCATGCCGATAGATTACAGTGATTTTTTCGGAACATACTTCGCTCCAAGCAGATTTGTCGCTTCGCTTGGGTGGGAACATCCTTCTGTCGGCGAGTTTATGAATTTAAACACAGCTTTAATTGCGCAGATAGATTTAACAGATACAGATAACAAATTCAACAGTCAGTACTTGATTGCAAAAGCAGGTATTCCGTTTTCTTCTTTTTTACTTGAAGTAGGCGGCAGCCTTGGAATAACTCAAAACGATGAAAGTTCTTTTAATATGGCTTTTGCAGGAGAAGCAGGTATTTACTGGTTATTTACTTCGGAATTTAACAGCCGTCTTTCGGTTGTTGCAAGAATTGCAGGAGGAAGATCTGAAAATTCCGCAAATGCGTTCATACCAATCACTACTAAATATTACGGTTATATTTTAAAACATAAAATGTCCGGGCTTACAGTTGTATCTGTAAATTATTCGTCAAGACTCAGTCAGAATTTCGGCGCTTTTGCCAACGCTTCGTATTTTATCCGTAACGACCTTGGCACTTTCCAGGGTTATCCTGTAAGTTCCGGCAGCGAAGGATTTTTCCTTGGTCCTGAACTTTCCGCAGGGCTTACATGGAGTATATTTTCTGATTTACAGTTAGGTCTTGGCGGCGGTTTTTTTATGCCGTCTCTTGGAAATGCCGGATCAAAAGAAAGTATGCAGTGGCGGATAGAACTGACTGCAAAAATGTCAATTTATTAAACGTATAATTATTTTAAGGAGAAATATATGAAAAGGTTTTTTATAGCAATTATTTTAATTACGATGGTTACATTCGGCATTTTCTGCCAGAACGGAACGATACGTGAGTTAACAGGAGATGTCGAACTTAAACAGGCAGGTTCATCTTCGTTTACGGCTGCAAGAGCAGGTGATATAATTACACCTAACACAATTGTTTCTACGGGTTTTAGAAGCACTGCCGTTATTGCAGTAGGCAATTCACTTATTACAGTGCGCCCCCTTACACGGCTTTCTTTTTCAGAAATACAAACCTCACAGAACGAAGAAAATGTTAATGTAAATCTTCAATCCGGAAGAGTAAGGGTCGAAGTAAATCCTCCTGCGGGAACAAGAGCAAACCTTAATGTACAAAGCCCAAGCGCTACAGCGTCGGTGCGCGGAACCGTTTTTGACATGGATACTGACAATATGTTTGCTGTAGAGGGAAAAGTGATTTACAACGGATCTTCTGGTCCCGGAGCTATAGTTACAGGAGGAAACTCCAGTTCTGCCGGTATAAACGGCTCCCCTGCAAATCCTGCTTCTTTGGCGGCTTTGTCCGTACTTCCGAATTCTCCTGTAGGCACTCCGTCTCCTGAAGTTTTAACAACTACCCCGGAAACCAGCACAGGAAACGTGGATTTTACTTTTAGTTTTCATTAAAGGTTTATGGTAAGAAAAAAGGATATTATAATGAGAAATATTAAATTAAACTTTATTCTGTTTGTTGTTTTTTGCGTTTTTTTACTAAGCGCATGTTTCAGCCCATGGATGGGTGATGAAGGTTTTGTTACTTTTAACTTCGGCAATTCTGCAAGGTCGTTGTTTGTTATCTGGGAAGAAGAAAGTAATCTAACCTATGAAGTTGGTTTTGGCGGTGCAAATCTTCATTTTACAGCAACTCTGAAAAACGGCTCTGGAACCATTGCTGTTCCTATAGGTACGTATTGGGTAAGCGTTAGAGTATATGACAGAAACGGTCTTCGCGGAATGGGATTTGCCGAAGGAGAAACTGAAGTAAGAGCGGGTAAAAATACAAATGTAGAAATAGATATGTACTCTGCTGTTGAAGTAAATAGTTGGGAAGGATTAAGAGAGGCTTTGGAAGATAGTAGCAGCAACAGGCGATTATATATTCATGTAAAAAATAATTTACAGGCGTTAAGCAACGGAATAACAGTAAACGGAGAAAAATTTTTAATTTCAAACAGTAATATAACAATAGACGGAAGTTCTTTTACCAATCCTAATCCAATGTTTACTTTACCTGCGAGTAATAGTAATTTTATCATAGTTCCGCAATGGCATGGAGGTACGATAACAATAATAGGCAACCAGAACGCAAACAATCCGATTATCCGCATCAATGACGGATATTTAGAAATATCCGGAGTAACCCTTAGGGATAATAAAAGAACAACAGGAAATGGCGGCGCTGTAGAAATGAATGGGGGTTATTTTAATATGGATGATGGAACCATTACAGGTAACAGCGCTGCTTATGGCGGCGGTGTGTATATTAATGGACAGTTTAGTATGAGTGGCGGAACCATTACAGGTAACAGCGCTACTACAGAAGGCGGTGGTGTACGTTTAACTAGTGGTAATTTTTATATGGAAGGAGGAACTATTTCCGGTAATAATTCCGGCAATCAAGGTGGTGGTGTGTATGTTGCAACGGGAGGGCTTAATATAGTAAATGGAATTATATACGGGACAAATGAAAATAATGCAAGTTTGCTTAATACTCCTAATGCGTTATTTAGACTAGCAAACGGTACTGCAACATTTGGTGACAATATTCCTATTCTGCTTAATGAAGGCTCGGCATTTGGTCCCAGAGATGCCACCATTCATGTTATAAACGGGCAGTTGCAATAATTAAGATGAATGTCTGCGGATTGAAGGTAAAGATTCTTGATTAATTTATATTATAAGAATAAGCGGTAATCAATATTTAATGTTTTTGCAAATTTTAGAGCGTTTTGTTTACCTATAGGTCTTCTCCCATTTTCCATATCAGAAATATGTCTTCTTGGAATACCGGTTAATTCCGAAAGCTGCATTTGAGTAATATTTTCTTTACCTCTTGCTCCAATAAGCAGATTTGCTGATGTGTGTTCGGTAAATAATCCTTTTGCATTCACCCATTCATGTTTATTATCTACCAATATACAGCCGTGTTTTTCTAAATATTGTTTAATTCTATTTGAATTTGAAACAGGGCATGATACAAAAAATAACATATTTTCTGTATTTCTTTTTGAATTAATTGTATTTTTTGCTGCCGAACGCTTGAGTTTAATAGGGGGCTTTTTCGTGAGTGCCAACATAAATTATCTCCACTAATTTGATTTTTTGTTTACCAATATCTTCCCACACAGCAACATATGTAGGTTTTCCTTTTTTTATATGACAATGATGTCGATTATTAGGTAATTTACCATAGTTTGGCCAATTACCTCGTACCGGACCGCATTGTTCTATTTCTGCAATAAGCAATTCCATTGTTGCTGCTACAATTTTTGGCAAGCGGCTTTTTTTAAATTTTTTTCGGTTACATAATACTTGCCAATTCATTGTATGCACTAATTATTAGTGCATTGCTTTAATATTGTCAAGAGGAGAAATATGAAATATATGAAAAAACAAAATAGTCTGTGTTAATCCGCAGACAAATCCTCCTTATCTGTGCTATAATAAGCTATGAAGAAATTACCTTTTTATTTTTTAACGGTTTTTTGCGTTTTTTTACTAACCGCGTGTTTCAGTCCCTGGATGGGCAACGAAGGTTTTGTCACATTTAACTTCGGCAATTCGGCAAGGTCGTTTGTTAATCTTGCAACCGAAGAATATCTAAATTTTTCATACGAGTTTACATTTAGAAGCCACGGAAGAAGTGATTTTAAAACAACAGCGCCAAGAGGATCTGGAACCCTTGTTGTTCCTGTAGGTACATATACAGTGACTGTAAAGGCTTTTAATGGTAATGTTCTTCAAGGATTTGGGAATGTTGAAAGTTTTGTAGAAGTAAATCCTGGAAAAAATACAACAGCGTTTTTAGACATGCACTCCGCAGTAGAAGTTAGTGATTGGATTTCTTTACAAGATGCACTTTACGCATACGAAACTGGTCTTAGCGGTTTACCAAGAAAATTATATATATTTTTACAAAACAGTTTTTCTACAAATATTAATAGCTCTATGATAGATGTTAGAGGGGTTAAATATTTAATTGCGGAAAAAAATGTAACAATTGACGGCAGTGTATTTGGTTCATCTAGCAATATGTTTAATGCAGGTTCTTCTGCAGAGTTTCATCTTGGTACGGAAGATATGACGGGAACTATAACAATAAAAGGAAGAAATAATGCGTCAGGAGCTTTAATAGCAGTAAATATGGGAGAAGTTTATTTATATTCCGGTGTAACTCTAAGAGATAATATTTCAAGTACTCTGCCATTTAATGATAATGGCGGAGCTGTTTTTGTTAATGGCGGCAAATTTTTTATGTTTGGAGGAACCATAACAAATAATAGACCTTTTATGAACGGCGGCGGGGTATTTGTCAGCGGCGGCGCTGAATTCAATATGTTCGGCGGTGTAATTTCCGGTAATACTACCTGGAATGGCGGTGGTGTCTTTGGAGAAGCAAATTCAATTATTTCCATGTATGGCGGAGAAATTTCCGGTAATACCGCCACTTTAAGAGGTGGAGGAGTTCTAATTATCAGAGGTGATTTTGAAAAAACCGGAGGTATAATTTATGGCTCATCTTCGGGTTCAAAAAGTAATAATGCTCTTAATGGAAATAACCTTCCAGAACCCTGTCACGCTATTATATATGTTTTTCAACAAACATCCCAAGAAATTTTTGGATATAGAAACTCAACTGTTTCAGATAATATATCAGTTACAGCATCGGGGGTTTATACAGGTCTGTGGGATTTGTATGGTTATTAAAATAACAATACGTTAACAGTAGCAGTTTACTCCATTTCATTGTAAAATAAACCATGAAAAATTTTAAAAATGGTTTAATCGGTTTAGCTGCCGCTGTAGTATTTTCCTTGTTATATTTTGCCGGGATAATGACAGCGCTAGAAGATCAAATTTACAATCTTTTTCTGCGGTTCAGGGCAGATCGCGTTTTATTGGAAGATATTGTTTTTTTAAATATTGATGATCCTGCTATCGACGAATACGGTATTTTCCCATGGCCCCGCCATATTTACGCCGACGGTCTTTTACGCTTAAAGGAATACGGTGTCAGGGCTGCAATTTTTGATATTGAGTTTATCGACAGAAGCGGTCATCAGGGAATAGACAGCCTTTATCTGGAACACGGTCTTGGCAATGATTTTGCACGCAGCTTTTCTGAAATAACTTCAAATACAAGAGATCTGCTTTCAGCAATTCAAACAGGGCGGATTAGAAATGCAGATATACCTTTAGTTCAGGAAGACTTATTAAATTTTATAAACAGGGAACAATTTAATCTATATAACAGAACCCAAAATGTAGCCCGTGATAATGATCAGTACTTTGCGCTAGCGATTGCCTTAAACGGGAATACCTGGTCTACATTAAACTTGCGCGAACATTCTTTGGCAGGAGAGCAGGCGTTGCGCCGCATCATTGCGGAAGAACGTTTTTCATATCCTGTAAACGCTTCACATAACGCTTTTTTGAACGGCGGTTTTGTCGATATACTTCCGGCGTATTCGCCTTTTTCCTTGAATGCAAAAGGAGCCGGTTTTACAAATGTCGAAGTTGATGAAGATGCGACAAGAAGACGTGTCTATCTGGCACAGAATATTAACGATAACTGGTACTTACAGCTTTCATTTGCGCCGTTAATTAATTATCTTGGAAACCCCGAAATCCAGCTGGAAAGGCGCAAACTTACGATTAAACAGGCGCAGCTTTCTGACGGCAGACAAAAAGATATCGTTATACCTTTAGATAACAAAGGCAGAATGATGCTTAACTGGCCTAAACAGGACTATTATAAAAAATACAAACACGTTTCTTTTGCGGAATTCAGTTATCTTGAAACAATAGAAACTGAAGTTTTAAAATATACCAATGCTCTTTTTTCTACAGCTGACATTCATTTTTTTGCGTATTATGACAACTCATTAAGTTTTCTTCCGATAATTCTTAATGACGCGATACAGCTTTTTGATGCCGCCTATGATTCAAAGTATTATGCCATGAATAATACATCGGATGATGCTTTTAACGATTTTGTAAATTACCGCAGTTATGCCTATGAACTGTTAGGTGAACTTTTTGCAGATGATCCGGCACAAAAGATACTGGAAGTAAGTTCCTGGTTTGAAGGTTCTGCCGAAGCTGAAAGCATAGAAGACGAAGCATATTATATTATTTCATTATTGGAAGTGCTTGGCGAGTATTTAAATGAATATGAAGAAATTCAAAATCATTGCAAAGAAATATTAAAAGATAAATTTGTAATAATGGGGCAGACAAATACAGGAACTACCGATATAGGCAGGAATCCCTTTCATAGTTTTTATATTAATGTAGGAACTCACGGCGTAGTACTGGATACTATTCTTTCCGAATCATTTTTAGTACCTATCGATCATATTTGGCGGATTTTATTTATGTTGATTTTTATTCCGCTCTTTTTTATGTTTACAATAAAACTTCCGCCTGTAATACGAGCGTCCGCAGGTTTTGCTTCGGCTTTATTATTTCTTGTAATAACAGTTTTGCTTTTCCGTTTTACAGGTTTTTTCTGGGGTCCAATCGGATTAATACTGGCAATGATTACGGCTATTATTATCCGCGAAATTATTTCGTACGCCAGCTCTGAAAAAGAAAAAAGTTTTATCCGCAATGCGTTTTCTACCTATGTATCAAGTGATGTTGTAAAAGAAATAATTGCAGACCCGTCAAGGCTTCAATTGGGCGGAACAAAATATCACATGACAGCGCTTTTTACCGACATAAAAGGTTTTTCTACAATCTCGGAAAAACTAGGCGATCCTACAAAACTGGTAAGTTTGCTTAATAAATATTTAAGCGCAATGAGCGATGTTGTACTTGCAGAAAAAGGTACGATAGACAAATACATCGGAGATGCGATTGTCGCATTCTTCGGCGCTCCAATTCCTCTTTCTGATCACGCACTGCGTGCCTGTGTCAGCGCCATCCGCATGAAAAAAATTGAAGAAGAATTAAACAAAGAAATAATGGAAAACAATCTTTCTCCAATACCTGTTTTAACACGTATCGGTATTAATACAGGCAGTATGGTTGCAGGTAACATGGGTACTGCCAACAAGATGAACTATACGATCATGGGTAATGCTGTAAACCTTTCCGCGCGTCTTGAAAGCGTAAACAGTCAATATGGTACTTGGATTTTAGCATCGGAACAAACAGTTAAAGAAACAGGAGAAGCGCTTCTTTACAGAAAACTAGATCGCGTGCGCGTTGTAGGTATTAACGAACCTGTTCGTCTTTGCGAACTTATAGACATGGCGGACAGTGCATCCGAAAATAATAAAAAACTTGTTGCAACTTTCCACGAAGCTCTGGAATGTTTTGAAAAACGCGACTGGAAAAAAGCCGTGGAAGGTTTTAACGAAACTCTGTTAATTAAACCCGGCGATGTTCCTTCGACTATCTATCTTGATAGGTTAAAACAATTCTCTGTGACTTTACCTGATGACAGCTGGGACGGGGTTTACAACTTAACATCTAAGTAATGTAAATTATAATTATAAATAATCAGTGTTAATCCGCGTAATCCGTGGACTATGTTTTTAATTTTTGTTATCATTGTGTATTAAGGAGCTAGTTATGTCACAAAATTCATCTGACAAAATCCCGGTTGGTATACTGGGTGCTACAGGCATGGTTGGGCAGCAATACATTTCCCTTCTCAATGATCACCCCTGGTTCGAGGTACGCTTTGCGGCAGCCTCTCCGCGCAGCGCTGGTAAAAAATATAAAGACGCTGTCGCCGGAAGATGGCAATTGACTAAAACTTATGCTCCGCATGTCGCCGACATCATGGTAGAAGATGCCAATGATGTAAACCGCGCGATCGATGCCTTTAAAAAAGGCGGATGTTCATTTGTTTTTTCTGCTCTTGAAATGAGCAAGGACGAAACCAAAGCGCTTGAAGAACAATATGCCGCCGCGGGAATCCCTGTAATTTCAAATGCGTCAGCTCACCGCTGGACAGATGATGTTCCTGTTTTAATCGCAGAAGTAAATCCTGAACATACAGATATTATTCCATTGCAAAAAAAAGAGCGCGGATGGGATCGCGGATTTATCGCGGTTAAACCAAATTGTTCGATACAAAGTTATATGAAACCCATTCACGCGCTTGTAAAGGCAGGTTACCCGGCGCAGCGGCTTATCGTTCATACGATGCAGGCAGTTTCCGGCGCGGGTTACCCTGGCGTGCCCAGTTTGGACATGATCGATAATATCGTTCCATATATTGGCGGCGAAGAAGAAAAATCCGAAAAAGAACCATTAAAGATTTTTGGTTCCATTAACGGAAATGTTTTTAAAAATGCCGAACTTCCTATAATTTCCGCTCACTGTAATCGTGTGCCTGTCATAGACGGACATACTGCTTGTGTATCGCTTGAGTTTGCCGGTAAAAAGCCCTCTTCTATGGAAGAAATAAAAAAAATCTGGGCAGATTACAAAGGTTTGCCGCAGGAAGCGGATTTCCCGTTCGCGCCCAAGCAGCCGATAATTTATCGCGAAGAAGACAACCGCCCGCAGCCCAGAAAAGATCGCGATGCCGACAAGGCAATGGCAGTTGTTATCGGGCGTTTGCGGCAATGTAATGTGTTTGATATCCGTTTTGTAGCATTGTCGCATAACACTGTGCGCGGAGCCGCAGGCGGCGGAATACTAAACGCCGAGCTTTTAAAACACAAGGGATATTTATAGAAATTTATCACACAGAGGCACAAAGGCACAGAGGACACAGAAGAAAATAGAGTTAAGATTTCAACCTCCTTATTTCTTAACCTCCGTGTCTCCGTGTCTCCGTGTGAGAAAAATGGAGATTTTATGAACCAAAAATATTTTCCGCTGGATAAAGCCGCGCTTGAAGAACTATCACGGCAGTACCCCACGCCGTTTTATATCTACGATGAAAAAGCAATAATCGAAAATGTCCGTAATATAAAAGCGGCTTTTTCATGTTTTCCTTCTTACAAAAATTATTTCGCGGTTAAAGCTCTGCCTAACCCCTTTATATTAAAATTGCTTGCCAAAGAAGGATTTGGCAGTGACTGTTCCAGTTACGCAGAACTTTTGTTATCCGAAATGGCTGGTATCACAGGCGAAGATGCCATGTTTACTTCCAACGAAACTCCTGTTAAGGAATACCAAGCCGCGAAAAAGATGGGTGCTGTAATAAATCTTGATGATTTTTCTCATATTGAATACCTGGAAAAAACTACAGGTTTACCGGAATTAATTTCCATGCGTTATAATCCCGGTCCTTTAAAAGAAGGCAATGCCATTATCGGAAAACCTGAAGAAGCAAAATACGGCTTTACACGAGAAATGCTGATTAAAGGTTTTGCCCTGCTTAAAGAAAAAGGCGTAAAAAGATTTTCTTTGCATACAATGGTCGCAAGTAATGAACTTTCTGTCGCGTATCATATCGAAACCGCAAGGCTCCTTTTTGAACTTGCGGTAGAAATATTTAATAAAACTGGAGTACGGCTGGAATTTATCAATCTTGGCGGCGGAGTGGGAATTCCATACAAGCCGGATCAGGAAGCTGTAAATTACAAAGCCCTTACAGACGGTATTTTAAAAGCATATAACGAAGTTTTAGAGCCGGCAGGACTTACTCCAATGGGTATACGCACAGAATGGGGTAGGGTAGTTACAGGTCCTTACGGCTGGCTTGTTACACGAGCGGTTCATAAAAAAGAAATCTACCGCAACTACATCGCCCTCGATGCCTGTGCTGCCGATTTAATGCGTCCGGGTCTTTACGGAGCGTATCATCACATAACAATCCCCGGCAAGGAAAACGCGCCTTTAACGGAAACTTACGATGTAGTCGGCAGCTTGTGCGAAAATAACGACAAGTTTGCCATTCAAAGGGAATTGCCAAAAATTGAAACCGCCGCAGAGTATATTATGCAGAATAAATCCGGCGGGGATTTTGTTATTCTTCACGATGTGGGTGCGCACGGAAGAGCGATGGGATATAATTATAACGGCAAACTTCGCTGCGGCGAATTACTGTTACGTGCGGATGGAAGTGTCGTGCAAATCCGCAGAACTGAGACAGTAGAAGATTACTTTGCTACGCTTGATTTAACAGGTGTAAGAGACTTTTTATAAGAGAATAACCACGTAGTACACGGAGTAACACGGAGAGGAATGAAGAGTTTTCGAATTAAAACTCCGTGAAACTCCGTGTCCTCTGTGGTAAAATATTCTTAAGTATTTGTTGGAGGAATGAAATGATTACAAGAAATAAAAATATCGCTAATCTTAAAGCAGGTTACCTTTTCCCTGAAATCGCAAAACGTAGACGAGAATTTGCCGCCGCTAACCCAGATGCGAAGATTATAAGCCTCGGTATCGGTAACACAACAGAACCGGTTTTGCCTCACATTAACGCGGGGCTTGTAGAAGGTGCTAGAAAACTCGGCACTGTAGAAGGATATTCAGGATACCAGGATGAAGGTCTTCCTTTATTGCGCGAAAAAATTTCCAAAGTTTTTTATAATGGCAAGTTTGCAATCGATGAAATTTTTATCTCTGACGGCTCAAAGTGCGATATTGGCAGATTACAGATGCTTTTTGGCTCGGGTGTAAAAATCGCTGTGCAAGACCCTTCGTACCCTGTGTATGTTGACGGCTCTGTTATAACAGGAGCCGCTGCCTCTTTTAAAGACACAGGTTACGCGGGTATTACATATCTTCCATGTACGGCGGAAAATAATTTTTTTCCTAACCTTGATTTAATCGAAAATAACAGCCTTATTTATTTTTGTTCACCTAACAATCCTACAGGGGCAGTTTCCGATCGCGCTCAGCTTACAGTACTTGTAAATGCGGCGATTACTAAAGGCTGCATCATCATCTTTGACGCCGCATACAGCGAGTTTATCCGCGATGCGTCTTTGCCGAAAACTATTTACGAAATAGACAGGGCAGACGAGTGCGCTATCGAAGTAAACTCATTTTCAAAACCCGCGGGATTTACAGGGATTCGCCTTGGCTGGTCTGTAGTTCCAAAGGCGCTTAAGTACGCGGGAGGCGAAAGTGTACACGCCGACTGGAGCCGTATAACAGGCACTATTTTTAACGGTGCTTCAAACATCGCGCAGGCAGGAGGGGTTGCCGCCCTTGATGACGAAGGAATAAAAGAGATGCGTGCTCTTACGGATTTTTATTTAATGAATGCAAAATTGATAAGAGAGACACTTCAAAAACTTGGTATACATTGCATTGGCGGAGATAACTCTCCGTATATTTGGGCGCACTTCCCCGGCAAAGACAGTTGGGAAGTATTTGCTCAAATCCTGGAAAAGTGCCATGTTGTTACAACACCGGGTGCGGGTTTTGGTCCTGCGGGGCAAGGGTTTGTGCGCTTTTCGGCATTTGGACACAGAGCTGATGTTGAAGAAGCCTGCAGCCGCCTTGTTTCAAAGCTTTCTATTTAAGTTTAAGTTTTTTTGATTGTAAAGATTGTTATAAATCAATTTTCCTCTTATAATACTTTAATTATTATTGTAGGAGTAAACCATGAGCCGCGAATCAAAAATTAAAGAATTAATTTCCCAAATGACGCTGGAAGAAAAAGTTTCCCAGCTGCTTTATAAAAGCCCTGCGATAGAACGCCTTGGAATACCCGAATACAACTGGTGGAACGAATGTCTGCACGGAGTCGCTAGAGCCGGTGTCGCAACCGTTTTTCCGCAGGCTATCGCGTTAGCTGCAACTTTTGATGACAGCCTTGTAAAAGAAGTTGCTGTTGCAATTTCCGATGAAGCGCGCGCTAAATACAACGAAGCTGTAAAACAGGGAAATCGCGGTCAATACTGGGGGTTAACTTTCTGGACACCCAATATAAATATTTTCCGGGACCCGCGCTGGGGGCGCGGGCAGGAAACTTACGGAGAAGATCCGTATCTTACAAGCCGCATTGGGGTAGCTCTTGTGCAGGGTTTACAGGGCGACGACCCTGAAAACTTAAAAACAGCAGCTTGCGCCAAACATTATGCCGTTCATTCAGGACCAGAAAAAGACCGCCACACTTTTAACGCGATTGTTACCAAAAAAGATTTATGGGAAACTTATTTGCCTGCGTTCAGAGCCCTTGTAGAAAGCGGAGTGGAAACCGTCATGGGCGCTTATAACCGCACGCTTGACGAACCTTGCTGCGCGAGCAATTTTCTTTTAAAAGAAATCCTTCGCGGTAAATGGAATTTTAAAGGGCATGTAGTTTCGGATTGCTGGGCAATTAAAGATTTTCATGAATATCATAAAGTAACAAAGTCCTCGGAAGAATCCGCCGCAATGGCGCTTAACGCAGGCTGCGATCTTAATTGCGGATGTACATATCCGTTTTTAACAGTCGCTCACAAACAGGGGCTTGTAACAGAAGATACAATTAATACATCTCTTGAACGTCTTTTGCGCACACGTTTTAAACTTGGAATGTTTGATCCTCCCAATAAAAGTAAATACGGTAAACTTAACCGTAAAATTATCAATTGCGAAAAACACCGTAAGCTCGTTTTAAAAGCGGCGCAAAAGTCAATTGTACTTCTTAAAAATGACAATAATATTTTACCATTGGATTCTTCTCCTAAAAAAATCGCAGTAACGGGACCGGGCGCTGCAAACTCGCACACACTTTTTGGCAATTATTTCGGCGTAAGCTCGCGGTTTATTACAATACTTGAAGGGTTAGGTGAAAAGGTTCAAGACAAATTCGGTATTTGTCTTGATTATGTGCAGGGTTGTTTAATGTACAGCGAAAACAGTAAATCGCTTGTTCATTACGGAGAAGCGAATGTTGCAGACGTTGTAATAATAGTTATGGGATTAGACGGCGCAATGGAAGGTGAAGAAGGCGATGCAATTGCCTCCGATTCCAACGGCGACCGTGATACGATAGAGCTTCCGCCCTGGCAGTTAAAGTATCTTCAAAAGGTACGCGAAGCAGGCAAAAAAATAATTCTGGTTTTAACGGGCGGAAGCGCGATTGCATACCCTGAAGACTTAGTCGATGCTGTTATTTTTGCATGGTATCCCGGTGAATCAGGCGGCAAAGCGGTCGCCGACATAATTTTCGGCGATGTTGTTCCTTCGGGAAAACTCCCTGTCACTTTTTACGCTTCTACGGCACAACTTCCTGCTTACGAAGATTATTCCATGAAAGGGCGCACATATCGTTACATGACAGAAAAACCATTGTATCCCTTTGGCTTTGGGCTTTCATACACAACTTTCCGTTTCGATTCTATTACTCTTTGTTGTCCTTCGATTTCCGCGGGCGGTAAAGTAAAAGTGTCAGTCACCGTAAGTAATGTTGGTAAGTTTGATGCAGACGAAGTAGTACAGCTTTATATTACAAAAGATACAAGAACCGAAGATGAACCGCTTTCTTCGTTAAGAGGTTTTAAACGAGTCTTTATAAAAGCAGGAAAGAGCGCAAAAGTAGAGTTTGAACTTTCAGCTTCGGCGTTTGAATCTGTGGATGCCGACGGTAATTCCAAACTGGTCGCGGGTTCCTATACTGTAATTGCAGCTAACGCAGCTCCTGTAAAAGCAGCGATGGAAAAAGGCGCAGCATCTCCAGTGACAGCGAAAATCAAGGTAGGATAAAATTACTTAATAATTTAACCACGGAGTACACGGAGTTTCACGGAGAAGATAGTATTTTCGAACTAAAACCTCCGTGTTCCTCCGTGTCCTCTGTGGTTTTTTATTCTTTTTGTATTAAATTAATTAATAGTTATCTTATTTTTCCACAGAAATCCCTTTATAACTTTTATTTTTCCGGTATTTATTAAATAACCGATTACTCTTGAGGCTTCTTCCTGCGACCAGCGTACAATTGTACTTTCAGCTAACATTATCGCGGCCTCGTATTGTGTAAAACATCTTTTATTTTTTCTAAAAAATTCTATTATAGATTCTTCTTCTCTAAGCAAAACACTTGCTTTTTGCATACATACATCACAGCAATTGTCTTGCGGCACTTCATTCCCCCCATCAAAATTAAGCAGTTCCAAAAGGGAGTGTCTGCGGCAGTTTTTAATATTTTTCGCGTAGTTTAAAAGTGCCGTTATTCGGCTGTTATCAGCTTTGCATCTTTCTACTATTTTTTCATCATCATGTCCAAAAAGTAAAATCGCTTTTGAATGCTCTCCATCCCGCCCCGCTCTGCCGGATTCCTGCAAATACGCTTCAACAGACGGAGGGCAGTCCCTGTGAATTACAGTTCTTATATCGGCTTTATCAACACCCATCCCGTACGCGCAGGTTGAACAAAGAACCGCTTCCTTGTTGTTAAAAAACCATTTTTCAATTTGTGTTTTTTCTTCTTTACTTAAACCCGCATGATAAAATCGAATTTCGTTATACCAGCTTTTACCCATTTCATCAAATTCATTTCGTAAATATCGGGCTAATCTTTCTGTTCCCGGGTGTGATGAACAAAACACAATCGCAGGGCGGGAATTTTTTATCAATAAATCCCTGACCGCTAAATTCCTGTTAATACAACCCTTCGCACAATAACTGATATTAGGTCTATCCGGGTTTCCAACAATTTGATTAACCTGAATACCGTTAAAAATATATTTTCCAATTTTTTCCAAAACCGGAGCGCTGGCAGTTGCTGTAAAAGCAGTTACGAGCGGCGGATCAAGGAAACTTAAAATGGAACCGATTTCAAGGTATGAAGGTCTGAAACTTTCTCCCCATTCACTTACACAATGAGCTTCATCAATTACAACATGTGAAACTTTTATTTTTTCCATTTGAACTTGTACCTGCTTTGTAAGCAATACTTCCGGGTTCGCGATAATAAAACCGCTTTGTCCGGTTTTTAACTTTTCCCAGATTTCATCCCGTTCTTCTTTATTTTGCCCTCCTCTTAAAACCACGGGATTAAAACCGGATTTTTCAAGACGGCGTTTTTGATCCGCCATCAATGAAAGAATGGGATAAATTACAAGAGTTATTCCATTTATAAGCATCGCAGGAAGCTGGAAGCAAAGAGATTTTCCCGCTCCTGTAGGAAGGATTACTATTTGCTTCCCTAAAAACTCCCTGTCAGTATAAGTGCCGCCTTTCTCTTTCACAGCTTGAGCGGCTTCCAGAATATTCGTTATAACCAGCCTTTGGTACGGGAACAAGTACGAAAGTCCGAAAAGCCTTTTTACAGCCTCTGTCAGCGGGTCTTCATCGTACAGAAGCTCTTTTTTTTCATTATTTTCCATAACTATATATGGGGCGCAAGCGGCGTTTTGCATGACCGAAAAATGAACTTTTTTGAATATTTTTTTCGATTTTCTATTTGCGATTTTTTTAAAATATGTTATTCTTTATTAAGATAATTAATT
>WQYB01000037.1 GCA_009781475.1 Treponema sp. | reverse complement strand
TTTGCGTGGTATTTAATAATTTCGTTAACCGTCATTACGGCAGGAAGTCCGTTTTTAATAACGAGCAAATTTATAGATATTGACTGTTCACATTCTGTAAATGCAAAAAGAGCGTCTACAGTTTCCTGAGCGTATACGCCGCGTGCAAGTTTAATTTCGATTTCAACCTTGTCGGTAGTAAAATCATTAATACCTAAAATTTTAATTCTTCCGTTTCTTGCGGCGTTATCGATACTGTTAATTATACTTTCTGTTGTAGAGCCGAACGGAAGCTCGGTAATCAATATACGTTTGGGATCTGATGTATCAAGTTTTGCGCGTACCAGAACTTTGCCATTTCCGCCTTCATAACCGGATACATCAACATATCCTCCGGTTGGAAAATCTGGATACAATTCAAACTTTTTCCCGGTAAGACATGCAATCTCGGCTTCTAAAACTTCGATTGCGTTATGCGGCAGAATTTTTGTGGACATACCAACTGCAATACCTTCTACGCCTAAAATGAGTATTACAGGAATTTTTGCAGGGAAAAGAACCGGCTCTTTGTTACGCCCGTCGTAGGATTCTGCCCAGCTTGTCAATTTTGGGTTATAAAAAATATCCTTTGCAAGCGGAGTAACACGGCACTCGATATAACGGGGAGCTGCGGCATCGTCTCCTGTGAAAATATTACCGAAGTTCCCCTGCTTGTCTATAAAAAGTTCTTTATTAGCAAGAACGACCAACGCGGGATTTATGGACTGCTCGCCGTGCGGATGGTACTTTGCGCAGTGACCGGAAACGGTTGCAACCTTATGGTACTTGCCGTCATCCATTTCAAAAAGCGAATGCAAAATGCGCCGCTGAACGGGTTTAAGACCGTCTTCCAAATCGGGAATCGCGCGGTCTTTTATGACATAAGAGGCATATTCAAGGAAATTACGGTCAAAAAGGTTTTTAATATAAGCCATTTGTTCATATTATAGTAGAGATTGAAAGGGGACAAGGGTGTCAGTCACTAGGAAGAACTCTCGCAGAGGCGCAAAAACGTAGAGGTGTAAGTAATATTAAAAGAGAGTATAATGAATTATGAGATATACAAAAAATATTAAAATATATGGAGTAATTGTAATTATAATGATTGTTTCGATGACAAATTGTACAGATAAATCATCATCAAAAAAATCCGATATAAGTCATTTGACTTCTATGGAAATAACGCGATTAATGGGTGCGGGCTGGAACTTGGGAAATACCCTTGACGCTCACTGGAACAAAGCAGCTGCATGGATTACAAACCCGTCGGTTAATCAAGTAGAAACGCTTTGGGGCAACCCCATCACTACTAAAGCGATGATCGACAAGGTAAAAGAGAGTGGATTTAACACAGTAAGGGTTCCTGTTACCTGGTATATTTTTACAGGACCAGCGCCGGATTACGTTATAGAAGATAGATG
The DNA here is from genome assembly GCA_009781475.1 of Treponema sp. Lineage (GTDB taxonomy): Bacteria > Spirochaetota > Spirochaetia > Treponematales > Breznakiellaceae > WQXQ01. Next base: position 24,838 of record WQYB01000037.1, on the reverse strand, counting down.
GATGGATCGTGTACAAGAGGTTGTAGATTATGTAATTGATAATGGAATGTTTTGTATATTGAATATTCATCATGATGATTATAATATCATCACCGAAAACGGCAGCGGCGTAAACGGCTGGCTGCGCCTTCATGACAGCGGAACTACAGCGCTTAGCGCGGTAGAAAAACAGACAATAAACGAACGTTTTGCCAAACTTTGGCAGCAAATAGCGCATCGATTTAAGGATTACAATGAATACCTTATTTTTGAAGGAATAAACGAACCCAGGTCAGAAGGATTTACTGACAATGCCGCTGTTTGGGCAGAGTTATACAGTGTTTTAAATAATTTGAACCAAATCTTTGTTGATACTGTAAGAGCCGGCAGCGGTTTTAACCCTGTAAGGCATCTAATGGTGACACCTTATTTTGCTTCGATTGATCCTCACGGCGGTTTTAATACATTGAGTATGTTTGTTAATAACTCGACAGGCAGATTAAGAATTAACGACCCTCAAAACAGGCTGATAGTATCTTTGCATTATTACGAGCCGTATTATTTTGCAGGACTTGCGGCAAGCGATTCTAATTCATTATCAATTTATGACCCTAATGACAATCACATTTCTAACAACAGAGGCAGGGTTTTAAATATTTTAAACGAATTTTTAAACCGGGGTATCCCTGTCATTATGGGAGAGACAGGCGCACTCGATAAAGGCAACGAAGCTGAAAGGGTTAAATGGGCAAACGATTATGTAAAACAAGTTAGGGAAATGGGGGTTCCTGTAGTTATTTGGGATGACGGCGGCTCTTTTAAGTTATTGGACAGAAGAAATCTTACCTGGTACTACCCGGATTTGGTAAAAGCCTTGGTTGAATAAAGGTGTCAGTGACTCTCCAGTGAGGTGCAGTCTGCTCCTCACTGGAAATAAAACCTTCAAACAACTACTTCGCTCTGCGCCTTTGCGCCTTTGCGCCTCTGCGAGAAACACTTCCTTCATAGTGTCAGTTATCAAGATTGACAATACAATATATATGTTGTATTATTTGTTATGACTGCGAAAGATACTATATGAATTATAATTGTATTATTGAAAAAGAAGGAAACGAATATATCGTTAATTTTCCAGATATACCAAATATAACGACTTGCGGTTTTTCACATGAGGAAGCTCTTAAAATGGCTAAAGAAGCTCTTGAAGGATGTCTGGAATCTGATATTTCAAGAGGATTATCGATTCCTACACCGTCTTTTAAAGGGGGTTATCCAGTTAATGTATCTAATCATATTATTTTATCAATACAACTTCGCGAACTTCGCGGCGAACAGAGCCAATCCGATATAGCACGAAAATTGGGTTTGTCATACCAAGCATACCAAAGGCTTGAAAATCCTAAAAAAGCAAACCCAACAGTAAAAACGCTTGAAAAAATAGCAAATGTATATGGCAGGGAATTAAGAATAGCACTGTAAAAAGTTGTCAGGAATAAAGAAAAGGAGCTCTCGCAAAGGCGCAGGGATGTCAGACACTAGATTGAAAAAATTGAGATTTTGCTATAAAATTTCATGTAGGAGACAACATGAAGAAAGCAAAAAACAGACGACTTTTAAAGAGGACTCAGGAAAATTATTATTAGACTTAGGTAAATTAGTTTTTGGTAGTATATTTCTAGGCGGTGTTTTAAGAGGTGAAATACCGCAAGGTCTATTGGTTATAGGCGGATTTGCAGTAGCTACTCTATTTTGTATAATTGGTCTTTTTTGGGTCACTAAAGAAAAGAAAAATAGAGATATTATGAATTCACCAGAAAAACAGGAGTAAATATATGGGAATGGAGTTTTTATTAATTGGTGCATTAATGGTTGGGCTTCCAATTATAATAATGGGTTTTATATCTGCTTGGCGCGAACGTCAACCTTAAAATGGTGTCAGTCACCACCGCTATATATAGCGCATTGTTCCAGACGATAACGCTATATGTGGCAGGGGTTATTGGCAGGTTTTTGGCTGACTTCACCTTTTTATATTAAAATCAAACAAATCTTGCAAATTAAACGGTTAATGTACTATAATGTAAGGATAATGAGAAAAATCTCTTTAAAAGTTCTTCTTCCTGCGTTTTTGGGCTTTACACTGCTCTTTGTGTGTGCATGTGTAGACCCTCTTACTGTAGCGGATTTTTTAAAAGATGAAGATACACAGGCTATAATTGAAAATGTAACAGAAGGGACAATTCTCCTGCATGAAGATAATCGACCCGGCGGCAATCTTACTCGTGTAACTGTACATTATGGAAATACAAGAATGAGGCACGTTCCTACAGGTAGGTATTACATCCTGGAAATTGGACCTACTTTCCCAGCATCTACTGCAAACTTTAGATATGTAACAGAAAACGGAACAGCAAGTACTGCAGTTAATATTGGGAAATTAAGCGGAACTGAAATTACCGGATTGGTTAATAATCAAACATACAGATTGACACACGCTGCATCGTTTGCGGCTGGGTCTTTAAACTATTCTTATTCAAGTAATGAAAATACCCCTGGAACACCGATACCTGGTACAGTAAACGCAAACGGTGTAATAACTATACCCAATTCCACATTGGGCTATACTTTTTTACATTTAGGTACAAGTTATGCAGAAATGGTTCGGGTTGGCAACACTACACCTATTACCCCTATACCAGGAAATATAATACGGTTAGACAGTCCCAATACCACCACAGATTATATTTTTTATAATAACTTGGATATTGTCGATGGTATTGCGGTTAATTTTAGATTTCTGACAGTAGTAAGACAGGCTTTAAATACACTTACCATCAATATATCATCATTTACTACAGCAGATACCCCACCGGAGCCAAACGCTGCAACTATTACCTTCTCTCAACTTGATATTTATGCAAACAATGCTAATGCAAAACGAAATATTACTATAGATAACTCAGGTGTTTTTAATGCCGGTTCTATTAGATGGCGGTACAATAATGCTGAAATCGGTTCAGGTGCATCCTTTAACCTTGACCTAACAGCTCCATACAGTTATACTCATGGTTTAAATGCTATAGGTACACATATTATCACAATTGAAGCTACAACAGGCTCAGGAAGCAATATAAAGTATTATTCTGCAACCATAGAAGTTGTAGTTAATCCATAAAGAATAAATTAATGGTTATAAAGGAGAAAAGAAAATGAAAATCAGGAATTACGGCATTATAGCCGCAACAGCAGCAGTATTGCTGGCAACAGCATTGCTTGTAACAACTTGTCTGGATCCAATGAGTGGATTTGCAGGATTTGGCGGAGGTACAGCTACAGGAAAAAGCGTTCTTACAATTAACATTAATGATACTAATGCAAGAACAATTATGCCAGATTTTCCAGCCACCCCAGTATATGATTTAACAATTACAGGGACAGGCGGAACATTGGATCCTAATCCGGCGATTAATCAAAAAGTAATTACTGGTGGTTTAACTACATCCGAAGAACTACCTGAAGGAAATTATCTTGTTTCTATAAGATTACTTAATGGTGCAGGTGGAGCTGTTATAGCAGCTAACTCTAATAATATATCAATAACTAATGCTGCAGTCAGCACAACTGTTATTCTTGCTCCGGTTGCTGATGGAGCTGCTACCGGCACAATTGCTTGGGATTTTACTCTTCCTTCAAATCTTGCTGGTGGTTCTGCTACCATGCTTATTGAATCTTTAGCGGGTGCTAGAACAGTTATTCCCGGTATTGCAGGTAGTACAAACCTTGTGGGAAATGCACTAAATAGTGCGCCAATATCTTCCGGATATTACCGTGTAACAATTTCATTTACTCTAACCGGACATCATTCTTTTACTGTTCAGGATACAGTTCATATATACCAAGGTATGACAACAACCGCTGATATTAATTTCGCTGATCTTGTACCTTTGCAATGTACAATTACATATACAGATGTTGGTTCAGATTCAGGAACAGCTCCTGCTGCAATAAATGCTAATTTTGGAACCACTATATTACTCGCACCTACTACCGATCTTGAACTAACTGGTAATATCCTGGCAGGCTGGCAAACAACTAATAACGTAAACTGGATCTTTGGTGCATCTGGAACAATAGTTATCGGTAATGTTACACTTAATCCCAGATGGGGTGCAGATATAAGACAAACTGCAAATATTAGTATTACGAATATTTCAGTCGATGATTTATTTAACGATGGAAATGCAATTACACAAGCAGCGATTAGTCAACTTGATATTTATAACGATGATGCTGTAATTAATTTAGTTGTTGCAGATCCAGGAGATCTAGAAGACTTTAAATGGTTTTGGAACGGTGTAGAAATACTTAATTCCATGGCTCACGTAACAATAAGTGGAGCAGAAAATACTACAATCGCAATTGATTTGGGTAAAATTCATGCTGTAGGCACAGGTCATCCTCTCTTTGGAATGCTTGCTATGGCAGATGTCACTACCAGACATTATATTTATGTATCAGCATTTGATGGTCTTATACCTTGGTCAGGTATAATCCAATACGAAGTAGCTCCATAATCCGTTGTAACTTGATTTCTTTAACAACCGTGCGGGTTTCTCGCACGGTTTTTTTTGTCCGCGGATACTACCTGCGGTACTACGCGGATTAATGTGATTTTCAAATAACTATCTGCGTAATCAGCGGACATTATTTACGAGGGTGACTGACACCCGCTGTTTTTTGCGGGAAATTTCGTGTTAAAATATTTTGGAATTTTTTCTCACGGAGGCGCGGAGGCGCAGAGTTGTTGTTCGAAGGTTTTTCGTGTTGGTTCCGTGAACGAAGGTATCCGAAAAGAATAATAACCACAGAGGACACGGAGAATTGGCAACTGTAGTTGCCCGGAGGTTTTGGTTCGAAAACCTTTTCTTCCTCCGTGAAACTCCGTGTACTCCGTGGTTTAATATTTAAAAGTATTAGCGGAACGCAGGGTGCGCCTCACTGGGGGGAGTAAAATAATATTATGTTTTAATAAAATTATGCAGTTGCGTGACTTATTGATTTTGCTCTACAACATTATCATTATTGTAAATAGATGAAGATTCTTTTGCTGTTTTATAATTTTTAATACACATTTCATCATATTCTCGCATTCTGGCTTCAGTTATCGCGCCAATTTTATATGCTTCTTTTGCATCTTGATGCATTACTTTAAGAATTTCACTTTCGTATTTCATTTTTATCCTCCTGCAAAATCTCAATTAGATTCTTATTTTTTATCAAATTATTTATTTGTTCATTAGTATATTCCAAATTATCCTTTACTTTTCCTTTAATAACTTTTAATTCCTTCTCATTAATATTATCTAATTTTGATTTTGGAAAACCATAAATAAAAAAAGTACGGAATTCGCTTTTAAAAACAACAATTGTTCGAAAACCTCCATGTTTTCCTTTACCTTTTCTTGCTAATTCCATTTTATAGACATTTCCACCTAAGTCGGCATAAAATTGTCCATTTTCAAGTTGTTTTACTATTTCTTTCAATTCACTGTCTTTTATCCCTTCTTTTTTAGCAAACTTATGAAACCACTTATATTTAAATATTCTCACTTTCTAATAATAATGTAAATTTTGTAAAAAACAAGTGTTTTTTGCGGGAAATTTCGTGTTAAAATATTTTTGGAATTTTTTCTCGCAAAGGCGCGGAGAGAAGAATTTACCACGAACTACATTCATCCAGCACCTAAATTTTAGGTGCTGGACAAGATCGTGCCTTACGGCACGGACACGAACCCTTGCTTCGCTATCTTTTCGTGTGGTTCGAGTGGTTCGTGGTTAAATTTTTTTGCGTTTGTTGGGGATTGTAGCGGTGACTGACACCTTACCATCTAACTTCATAAACTAAAGGTGTTTCCAAAACTAAAAGATCGAGAAGCGATATATCAAAATTTGCTCTTCTTCCGGAGGATGTACCTCCCCTTATATTTGTTATCGTACCCGGAAAATCAATTGTTACGCGAATTCTGGAAGAAGAGATCTCATCACTAATCCCTCTATTATAAAAAGTTGTAATTATTTCCAAATATTCCTGCTTTGTCATCACTTCGCCCGATGCTAAAGGCGACATAAGAGCATTCAGATAATCAGAAATTTCTGATGACAGCATTTCGATAATAATTGGGCTGGTTTGACGGTTTATATTAACCTCGAATCTTCCGCCGGAAGTTGTTTGTTCAAATGTAATAAATCCCCTTCCGTTGGCAGGAGATAAAAATTCATTTATACGGGAAATGCGTATCTGCCCTTCAATTGCTGAAGGAGATGTATTTCTAAAAGTTACCGAAGTAATGCCCGGCGCTTCTGCCATCGATCTTGCAATAGCAGGACCATCTAAAATAGGAGCGTTTGATTGTCCTCCTATATCAGAAAGAGAACGGATTAAAGATGCCATTCTGTTCTCCAGGGACATATTAACAGATAATACTGCCGACCCGTCAGCCGCTAAAGAGCCTTCAATACGCGCGGCACAGGAATAAAGAGCAAAAACAGCAATAAATATGACTATAAATGAATATATTCTTTTCATATTAATAAAATCAATATATCACAAAAAGGTGACAAAAAATGGGAAAATGGTACTGACGCTTTCACATCAAATTGCACATTTATACAAAATATGTCATAATAAGTATAATAATCATATAAGTGCGTCTAAATCAATAAAACAAATTGGAGGATATCATGTCTGTTCCGTATACTGAAAAACCTTGGGAATTTTTAAAAGATTACCGTGGAAAAGCCTTTTCAGGGCAATGGCCAACCCTGCCTGAAATGTATAAAATCACTGTTTCCCGCTATCCTGATCGCCCGTGTTTTACTGTTTACGAACCGGACAGAATCAGCCTAAATTACAGTGAAGCTCTTGCAAAAGTAGAAGCTGTCGCACGATGGCTGCACAATAAAGGTATTAAAAAAGGCGACAAGGTTGCTGTTACCGGAAAAAATGCTCCCGAATGGACAGTTGCATATCTTGGTGTTTTATTTGCCGGCGCTGTTGTGGTTCCAATTGATTATCAGTTAAAAAATGAAGAAACAGACCTTTTAATAAAAACAGCAAATGTACGCATCCTTTTTGTTGATGAAGAAAAACACGATTACTATATTCAGAATAAAGGCGGTGTTGAAATTGTAATTTCGCTTAAACAGGGAATCGGCGAATATATTTATAATCTTGACGGACCGCAGGCAAATATTGACCAGGCTGTTGAAACTGATTTAGCTGCAATTCTTTTTACTTCAGGTACAACAGGAATTCCAAAGGGTGTTATGCTCACACACAGAAACCTTGTTTCCGATTGTTATCTGGCACAGGGAACTCCTCTATTAATTTATCATACTGATGTTTTTTATGCGATTCTTCCAATTCATCATTCATATACAATGTTAGCTGTATTTATCGAATCGATTTCTGTAGGCGCAGAAGTTGTTTTCGGAAAAAAAATGATAACTACTCAGATCTTAAAAGATCTAAAAGAAGCGCAGGTCACAATGCTGCTTGGTGTTCCTATGTTATTCAACAAAGTACTTGCAGGAATTAAAAGAGGTCTTAAAGCGAAGGGTCCTGTAGTTTACGGTATCTTGTCATTTTTAATGGCGATCTCCGGCTGTATAAAAAAAGTTTTTAAAGTTAATCCCGGTAAAAAAATGTTTAAGTTCGTACTTGATAAAGCAAGTTTATCTTCGATACGTATTTGTATTAGCGGCGGCGGACCTTTAGCTCCGAGTGTTTTCAGAAAATATAACCAGCTTGGTATCGACTTTGTGCAAGGGTACGGTCTTACAGAAACTTCACCCATCATTGCGATCAATCCTGTTGAGCAATACAAAGAAACCAGCGTAGGGCGAACATGTCCCGGCGTTGATATGAAGATTTTAAATCCCGATGAGCGCGGTGTAGGTGAAGTTATTGTAAAAGGTTCGATGGTTATGCTCGGATATTTTAATATGCCCGAAGAAACAGCAGCAACCTTTACTCAAGACGGTTATTTAAAAACAGGCGACCTCGGTTATATGGACAGCGAAAATTATCTGTATCTTACAGGGCGCGCAAAAAACATGATTGTCACAGAAAGCGGCAAAAATGTTTACCCGGAAGAAATTGAAAATGAATTCCAATTATACGAAGAAATCGATCAGATATTGATCCGCGGATATATACTGGATGAAAAACTAAAAACAGAACGTATCGAAGCTCTTGTTTATCCAACTCCTGAATTTAAAAACGCAAAAGGAGAAATTCCTTCTGCAGATGAAATTAAAAAAAGGATTGAAGCAATTGTCGCCGAAGTTAATCAAAGACTGCAATCGTATCAGAAAATAAACAGAACTACAGTTCTTGATAACCCGATGGAAATGACCACAACCAAGAAGATTAAAAGAGGCGCATTATAGAAGAATTTAACCACAGAGGACACGGAGTTTCACGGAGTTTTTTATACGAAAACTCATTCTTCCTCCGTGTTTCTCCGTGTACTCCGTGGTTATTAAATTTTATTATAATGCAGCAGGACGATTGCAGCTGCTCTTTGGCTTGTAATATTTTCCTGATTTTGACGCATCGTGTATTCCGTGCATAATATCCAGTACGTGATACGCAAGCTGTGCCGAAACACGATGCGCTCTATTTTCTTCTATCGCCTGCGCCATGTCAACGATTCCAAGTCCTCGTACATTTTCTGTGTAATTACTAATTAAAGGCACGTCTGTCCAATTTTCTTCGCGCTGTTTTTTATAAAGAACTTGACCGCCAAAATAATTTGGATCAGGTATTTTTAAAGTGCCTTCGGTTCCGTAAATTTCCAAACACGGCAGTGAATGTGAATAAACATCAAAACTTGTAATAATATTTCCCACTGCTCCGTTTGCAAAATCAAGAATGCCTGTTATATGCGTCGGTATTTCTACTTTCATTTTTTCGCCGTATAACTGCTGACTTGTTATTGTTCTTTCGGGCATACTGATTTTCGCACTGCCGCAAATTCTAACAACATGACCTAAAAGACTTACAAGCGCTGTTAAATAATACGGTCCCATATCAAACATTGGGCCTGCTCCTTCTTGATAAAAAAAGTGAGGCGAAGGATGCCAATGTTCAGGACCCCTATCCATTATAAAAGCTGTTGCAGCTACAGGTTTTCCTATACTTCCGTCATCGATAAGTTTGCGGCATGTTTGTAAACCAGCGCCCAAAAAAGTATCGGGAGCGCATCCTATTCTTACGCCCTTTTTCTCCGCTGTTTTAATTAAATGTTCCGCTTCAGCGCGTTTTATGCAAATCGGTTTTTCATTGTATACATGCCTGCCCGATTTTATCGCTGCAAGAGCCAATTCATAATGATATTTAGGCTGAGTAATGTTTAAAATTATATCAGTATCAGAGCTTTCCAGCATTTCATCTAACGATTTATACGCTTTTACATTGTAATCATCAGCTGCTTTTTGAGCGCGATCAAAAGAAGTATCGGTTACGCTTGTAACCTTAACTTTGTCTTTAAATATTCCTGTAAAATTATCAAGATATAATTTGCTTATATTTCCAATGCCAACTATTCCAATTCGCTGCATAGTATTCTCCTTTAATTTTTTTGGCTTTCGGCGCGGCTTGCGGCGCTTAAAGCATGCCCTTCCAGCCCTTCTGCCCTGCCGATTATTTCCGCCGCATTACGCGCTTTTTCGAAACCTTCGCCTTTTGCGCAGCGTAATGTTGTTACAGTTTTTAAAAAATGCCGCACAGAAAGACCGCCTGTAAAACGCGCACTTGTTTCGGTCGGCAATGTGTGGTTAACACCTGCAGAATAATCGCCGAGCACTTCTGCAGAAAGCTCTCCAATAAAAAGAGAGCCGTAATTTTTAAACTGCGAAATCCATTTGTCTGTATCAGCGATTTGTAATTCTAAATGTTCAGGCGCGATTATGTTAGAAATATTAACAGCTTCTTCCATATTATTGTAAATAATAATTAAACCGCCGTTATCAAGAGAAGCTCGAGCGATTTTTGCTGTCGGTAAACTAACAAGCCGCTTTTCTATTGCCGCAGCGATTTTATCCGCAAACTCTTTGTTTGAAACCAAAGCTCTTGATCGAGCATCGGGATCATGTTCGGCTTGCGCGAGCATATCTGCGGCGATTAAATCTGCAGTATTTTCGCTGTTAGAATTTTTCCCGTCTGCAATAACTAAAATATCAGAAGGACCTGCGATAAAATCAATTCCAACTTCACCGAATAACATTCTTTTTGCAGCAGCGACAAATCTGCTTCCCGGACCTGTTATAACATCGACTCGCGGGATAGATTCTGTACCCAACGCAAGTGCTGCAATTGCCTGCGCTCCGCCAATCGCGAATATGCGAAGTCTGCTTCCATTTGTTTCATCAAGTGAAATACCGCAAGTTTGTATCGCGATTGCTGCGGCGGCAAGTGTTCTTTTGTCGGGTAAGCCGTTTTCCATAGGAGGCGATGAAAGAATCACTTCTTCGACACCTGCGCAAAAAGCGGGTATCAAACACATTAACACCGAAGAAAAAAGCGGAAAACGTCCGCCGGGAATGTAAACAGCGGCTCGTTGTACGGGAATTATTTTTTGTCCTGTGATAAGTCCTGTATCTATTTCTGTTTCAAAATCTGAAAACTGCTCTCTTTGTTTATTGGAAAAATTATAAATATTTTTTGCGGCTAGTTCCAATGCTTCTACAAGAGGTTTATCGCTAACACGTAAACTTTCAAGTGCGATTTTTACTTCGTTTACGGGTACTTCAAGTTTCTGGGGAGAAGATTTATCAAACTTTGACGCAAATTTTCTTACAGCTTTATCACCGTCTTTTCTTACAGCGTTTATTATTTTTTTTACAGTTTTTTCTGTCTTTGGATCATCAGTTTGCCTGGCAACATTTTTCCAATATGAGTTAAATTCATTGCTATTAATAATTTCCATACTTTATCTCCTAATTAAATCACACGGAGGCACAAAGGCACAGAGGTATGATCGTAATTTGCTAACTACGCGTTATTCTCCGTGCCTCCGCGTCTCCGTGTGAGGAATTTTTAGTTATATTTTTACATATATTTAAAAATTCGTCCATTTCTTCGTCAGTGCCAATGCTTACACGCAGGAAATCGGCGATTCTTTCATTTTTAAAATGCCGCGCGAGAATACCCTGTTCCCTAAGCTGTGCGAAAAAATCCGCGCCGCTTTTTTTCGGCGATTTAATAAATAAAAAATTAGCAGACGACGGCAGAACTTCAAATCCTAGCTCGATTAGCGATTTTGCTACCCGCTCTCTTGTAGAAATTACACGACCGTTAATTTCATTGTAATACTCAGCATCTTCGATTGCAGCTTGCGCTCCTGCCAATGCAAGCCTGTCGAGTGTGTATGAATTAAAAGAATCGCGGATACGGCAAAGACCTTCGATTAATTTTTCGCTGCCAATAGCAAAACCAACACGCAAACCTGCAAGGGATGCTGCTTTGGAAAGAGTATGTACAACAAGCATATTGGGATATTTTTCGATGTACGGAATCGCGGAAGTCGAATCAAATGCGATATATGCTTCATCTACGATAAATACTTTTTCCTGCTTATTTAAAAAATCCGCGAGTGATAATATTTCATCTAACGATAGAGCAATTCCTGTCGGGGCGTTTGGATTCGGAAAAACGACACCGCCAGATTCTATTTTATATTCCGCTGTGTTTATGGAAAAATCTTTAAGTAACGGAATTGTACGAAACGGAATATTCCAAAGATTTGCATAAACAGGATAAAAACTATATGTAATATCGGGAAAAAGTATTGGTAAATTTTGCGCACTGGCAGCTGAATCAACTGAATTAATCGTCTCAAAAAAAGCGCCGAAGGCAAAAGCCAGAACTTCATCGGAACTGTTGCTTGCAAAAACTTGTTCTGGTTTTACGTTATATCTAATTGCGATGGCTTTTCGTAAATCCGTACATTCAGGATCGGGATACAGTCTTAAACTATCGTTTGCCGTATCTTGAATAGCTTTAATAACCTTCGGTGACGGCGGATACGGATTTTCATTCGTGTTTAATTTTATAAACTGTCTGTCTTTTGGCTGCTCGCCGGGAATGTATGGGGTAATATTTTTTGTCCGTGAATTCCAAAAATTACTCATTTTTTACTTCTTGTTTCGGCGATCAAGTTCGTCAAGGATTTCCTGCACTGTAACGCCGGCTTTTGTCATAAGCACTGTAGAAAAATAAAGAAGGTCTGCCGCTTCCCAAATAACTTCGTCACGGGTTTTTGCTTCGCATAACTCCAGCGCTTCTTCCATTATTTTTTCGCGTACAAGTTTGTCGTCCAATGTTGCCGTGTAAGAACCCGGCGCAGGATTTTTAAAACGATCGATAATAATGTTCTGTAAATATTCCTGGGTATAATTTCTGTTAGTTGCAAAACACGACCACGAGCCTGTGTGGCAGACAGGACCTGCAGGTTTAGCAATTGCTAAAATGGCATCTCTGTCACAATCGGCGCGAAGCTGCTGCAATTTTAAAACATTGCCGGAACTTTCACCTTTCATCCAGAGTTTATTGCGGGTACGGCTGTGGAAACAAACATTACCGCGTTTAAAAGTTTCGGCTATCGCAGTTTTGTCTGCGTAACCTGTCATCATCACCTGTCCGTCTGTTGCTTGAACAATAACAGGTAAAAGCATTTTATGTGCGACAAGTATAGAAGACGAAGAAATTTCAGATACTGTATTAAGTTCCGACGGCTGCCCTTTATTCCAATTTAAAGATGCGATAAACGCATCTATAAGATTTATTTTTCCTGTGTAAATTGCCATGCCAAGCTGCACATCGCAATTAAGAGCGGCTATTTCTTCAATTTCTGCGAGTGTAGAAACGCCGCCTGCAACAGTTACAAGACAATTTACAGCCTCGCGCAGTTTTTGCACTTGCGCAAGATTGATGCCTTCCATAGTGCCTTCACGTTCAACGCAGGTAAAAAGAAGCTCTCCCGCAAAAGGTTCCACCTTTTTTGCAGCTTCTATCAAATCAAGACCTGTCGGCGTTTTCCAGCCGTCAACAACAATTTCACCATCCCGCGCGTCAACTGCGACAATCAACCTTTGCCGCCCGATCTTCTTCGACATTTCTTCAAGGAAGGATACATTTACAAAAAACTCTCCGCCGTCTTTTCCTGCGCCTTTTTTTGCCGGGTCTTTGAAAACACTGGAGCCAACAATTATTTTTCTCGCGCCAAAACTTATCAATTCCTGCGCTTGCTGCGGCGTTTTTATGCCGCCGCCAACCCTGCATTCGGCTTTTCGTAAAAGAGGTTTTATGATTTCAAGGTTGGAACCTTTCCCCATCGCTGCATCAAGATCGATTACGGCAACTTCGCCGTAACGATCAAATTCCGAGATTAATTCCTGTGCATTTTCGCGCTGTAAAACAAGTTCTTCTCCCTGTTTTAATTGAACGACCTTGCTGTTTTGTATGTCTATCGAAGCTATTACCATGGGGGTATTATATCAGTTTATAAATAGTAAGTGAATAGCAGTGTTATATCTGTGAAAAATTAGATATTCTTACATTTCCGTCAGGAAAACGAGCGATAACTTCGAGGTCGCCGCCCATAGCGTTTATATGGCTTCTAAGAGTGGAAATATACATATCTGTTCGCTTTTCCAATTTTGCTATTGCCGGCTGCTGAACATGCAGTATGTCGGCAAGCACTTTTTGAGAAAGACCACGAGCGTTTCTTAATTCATTAAGAGCCATTTTCTCTAATTCTTTTGCTACTTCTTGTTTAACCCATTCTCTTGATTCTGAACTCATTTTTTTTTCTAATTCAGAAAATTTCTTAGCCATTTTTCTCCTCCTGTATTTCTTTCAGGTACTCATCAAATATTTTATCTGCCTTTGGAATCATTTCTTCATAAAAATTATCATTGCCTGTTTTATCACCACCGATAAGCAGAATTGCAGTGCGTCTGGGGTCAAAAGCGTAAAATGTTCGTAATGGGTGTCCCTTACATTGACTTCGTAGTTCACGCATTGAATTATGTCTGGATTGTTTTATTTGTGAACTATATGGAAAAGATAACGAAGTTCCTTTTTCTTGGAGTAAGTTTACAGTGAGAGCAACCTGCTTTTTTTCGTCGTCATTAAGAGTATCCCACCATTTCTCAAATTCGTCTGTATATTCAACTTCCCACATATAAAAATTATATTCCCTCTATGGAATATAGTCAAGTCACCTAAAACTAACCCCCTTCCCTTGTGCATACTTTTTTATCTCTGTAACTGTAGTTTTTCCAAAATGTAAAAGTGACGCTACCAAAGCCGCATCTGCATTTGTATCCAGTAAAACTTCAGCGATTTGTTCAAGAGTTCCGGCTCCGCCTGATGCGATTACCGGTACAGATACAGCGCTTGCGATACGTTGTGTTAATTCCAAGTCGTAACCTGCTTCGGTTCCGTCAGCGTCAATCGAGTTAACCATTATTTCTCCCGCACCCAGTTCCACAGCTTTAATTGCCCATTCGATGGCATCAATTCCTGTGTCAGATTTTCCGCCGTGGGAAAAAGCGTTCCAGCGCGGCTTTTCACCTGCGCCTGAAACACGTTTAGCATCTATTGCCAGCATGACGCTCTTGCTGCCGTAAGCGTCTGCCATTTCGCGTAACAATTGCGGTCTTGAAAGCGCGGAGGAGCAAACAGACACTTTGGAAGCGCCGCAATTTATCGCTTCGCGCATATCATCGACTGTGCGGATTCCGCCGCCAATACACAATGGGATGGAAATTTCTGCGGCAACTTTTTTAATTACATCAAACATTGTGGCTCTGCTTTTTGCGGTTGCGCCAATATCTAAAAAGGCAAGTTCGTCAGCGCCGTCCGCACAATACTTTTTTGCAAGTTCAACGGGGTCGCCTACATCTTTTATGCCTTCAAATTTTACGCCTTTGACTACCCTGCCGTCATCAACATCCAAACAAGGAATTATTCTTTTTATTTGCATTTATTCCTCCAAAAGAAAATTACAATAGTCTCTCGCAGAGGCGCTAAGATCGCAGAGTTACACTTCATTTCTTTGCGCCTTTGCGTCTCCGCGAGAAAAAAACAGGATCAAGCTAAAACTTGCACATCAACTGCGGAAAGCGAGCCTTTTGTAGAAGGTATTGAGTCACTAGCGCGGCTGTCAATTTCGCAGGCAGTACGTAAAGCTCTTGCCGCAGCTTTAAAAAGCGCTTCTATCTTATGATGGTCGCTTCTGCCGCGGATAATTTCCAAATGCAGATTGCATCCTGCAGCCGAAACAAAACCTTGCCAAAAATCTTCTATTACATCTGTCTGAAAATCGCTTTTTATTCCGTTTTCGGGAGTTGATAAAAGCGGAGCGCAGGAAAGCTGTCCGTCAAAAAATAAAAAAGGTCTGCCGGAAATATCAACACAGGCGCGGGCAAGACATTCATCCATCGGGAAGGCGCAGCTTCCGTTACGCCTGATGCCTATTTTGTCACCTAAC
This sequence comes from Treponema sp., assembly GCA_009781475.1. Lineage (GTDB taxonomy): Bacteria > Spirochaetota > Spirochaetia > Treponematales > Breznakiellaceae > WQXQ01. The sequence continues at coordinate 9,299 of WQYB01000037.1, read as the reverse complement.
GCTTTGGCGAAACACTGCCCGAGTACGATTCCTGTATCTTCCACAAGGTGATGCTGATCAACTTCAAGGTCGCCTTTGGCTTTTATTTCTATATCAAAAAGACCGTGACGTGCAAATGTATTAAGCATGTGAGACATAAAACCGACAGGGTAATCGAGTTTAGCCTCGCCTTTACCGTCAAGGTTTAACTTTATTGTGATTGCTGTCTCTTTAGTTACTCTTTCAACTTCTGCTGTTCTTTCCATACTTTCCCTCTTCTCTTTCTTCCGCGTCGTACCGAAGGTACGCTATCCGCGTCAATCTGCGGACACTATTCTTCACTGTACCACTTTGCGTAAATCATATTCCACAATATCTAATGCGCCAAGTTTTTTTAATTTTGGAATCATTTCGGGAACTTCATTTTTCTTGACTGCGATTTTTACAGCGTAACCTGCATCGCCGTAAAGAGTTGCAACAGTGGGGCTTCTCATCGCAGGAAGACTTGCCAATGATTCAAACTGTTCCTTTGGAATATTCATTTCAAGCATTACACGATCACGTCCGTCTAATACAGCGCGGAATAACATTGCAAGCTCTTCTATGCGGCTCTTTTTTTCGGCATTTGCTAAAGCAGCTTTTGATGCGACAAAACGCGTAGATGATTCAAGCAAGGTTCCGATTATTTTAAGACCATTGTCTTTTAATGTTTGCCCGGAAGAAGTATTGTCAATGATCATGTCCGCATCATCCGGCGGAAAAACTTCTGTCGCCCCGTACGTGCGCAATATTCTGTAATTAAAACCTGAAGATTTAAGCCAGGTTTCTGCAATATTAACATATTCTGTAGCGACAACAAGTTTTTTGGATTTAAGTTTAGCTTCGTCATATTCCTGCGGAACAGCGGCGACAATACGCACTTTGTCAAAACCTAAATCGAGTATTTCTTCAACATCAGATCCGTTTTCTTTAATCCAGTCGATACCTGTAAAACCTGCGTCATGGCTGCCGATTTCCAAAAGCTCGCCGACATTTTGCGGTTTCATTATCTTGGCATCAAGCCAGGCAGCGCCAATCGCAGGGCGGTAAGTCCTGTCCGCCAAAGAAATGGGAAAACCGGCTTCGGCGAAAAGACGGCTGATATTGTCGTAAATTCTGCCTTTAGGGATTAATATTTTAACTTTTTCCATGTATTTAATAATAATTAAAATTAATAAGAATGTCCACGGATTAACGCTGATTATTATTTCTTATCTTTTTATCAGCATGAAACCGGCGGCGGCAATGTTAAAATCAGCCTGCTCTTCCCAGGCGGCAAACAGGCTGTCTCCTACAAAAGCTGTCATTGTGTAAGCAAATCCTTCGGGCAATGGCGGAAGCGATGGATGTAAAATAACATTTTGACGCGGAATAGAATTAAAAAAAACATCGGCAGAAATTTCCATACCTGCCTGTGTCAGATCGGCTGTTCGATACATTTTGATTTCCGGTCTTGTGCCGCTTCTTCTTACAGCTCTGTAATAAAATAATCCGTCACTTCCAGCTCTAAGAGTATCAACTTCCCAGCCTTCTTCATCAAAAAACGGCTGTAATGCGGGAATTCTAACCGGAAAAGTTATATTTGAATTCATGTTGAATGTCCATTTTCTTGACTGAGGAAAAGGAGATGTTACATCCATAAAACGGTTGTCCAAATAAAGAAGTGCTGTCGGATTATTTTCATATAAAACAAAACCACCTATTGTATATGGTTTAAAATATTGCCCTCCGGGAAAATGATAAAGTATTAAATTTGTTACAGGCCTTCCTTGAATCCTTGCGGTATTTTGAGTTAATTTTAAAAAACCATCACGGTTAACTGCCATAATAATGCCGTCATCTGTTTCCTGTAAAAATCGAATATGCAAAGCGTACGTCCAGGGGATAAAAGCGTGAGAAAAAGATTCATCAAAAAATAAATCGTCGAGTGAGTTAATATGGAGCGGACCTTTTTCTGTTAATACAAACCAAAGCGGATGTTCACCTGTTTGTAAAATTGCCGCCGGCAGCGCCCCGGATAATGTAACAGTGGCAGGTGTGTCATTTGAAATACCGGGAATACAAGAGATTAAAATACAAATAACTATTACTGTTAAAATTGATCTAGAAATTTTTCTCACGGAGACACGGGGGTCACAAAGGCACGGAGAGAAGAAAAAGGAGATTATATTTCTAAACTTTAATTCTTCATTTTTCCGTGTCCTCAGTGTTCTCTGTGCCTCCGTGTGAATTCTTTTCAAAATAAATCCTCTTTAAATGTTATTTTTCTATTTTCGGTTTCGCCGGGAATGGCGGCGACTTGCCCGTTGAATCTGCTCCAGATTTCCGCGTCATCTGTAAAATCTTCGCCGTTTTTTGCACATTCAGCTGCTTTTTCATGTGCGGCAAGAATTTGCGCAAACTTAAAACCTTGCGGTGTCTGCGCAATTCCTGTGTTTGCACGTTTAAGATGATTTTTTATTATCCAAACTTGCTCTTCTCCCTCTTCTCTTTTTTCTATTTCCTTAGGGGTATCTGTCAACATAAAAAGCGGAATTACAGCATCGTATCGTTTAACAGCAGTTATTATATTTTCTACTAATGATGAGCTAACCCAGGGTCTGGCTCCGTCATGAATTAATACATAACTTATATCATGTGAATATTGCGAAAGTGCCAAAAGAGCGTTATATACAGAAGCGCGGCGTGTATTTCCGCCTGTAACAAATATTATTTTTGGTTTTTGCGCGTTTAATAAATCAGGTGTTATCGCGTGACGTGCTTCATCGTGAGCATTTTCGGCAGTAACAATCACAATAGTTTGAATAGATTGAACAGAAATAAAAGCACAAACGGCTGTTTGTAAAACTGTATCACCGTTATTTAATTTATAATATTCTTTTTTAATTCCGTTCATACGAGCTGAAGTTCCACCCGCAAGAATCACTGCAGCAATATTCATCCGTTATTCAATTTCCAGGCGGGAAAAAATCATGTTTTGAACTTCATCTTTGGATTTACGCAGCGAAATGGACATTTCATCTTCAAGCAGTTTTAACGCTGAATCGTAAAGTTTACGTTCCAGAATCGGCAGCTCTTTTACTTTACTGCGATGGTACAAGGAACGGACAATACTTGCAATATCCCTTATGCTCCCTTTTTTTAAAAGCTCAAGGTTCATCTGATATCGCATCTTCCAGTCCGAAGGAATCGGTTCATAATCTTCGCCGATTAATTCCATTGCTTTTAACGCTTCGTCCTTGGAAACTGTCGGACGAATCCCAAGTCCTAAGGCTTTATCAACAGGAACCATAATTGTCATGTCCGTCACTTCAAGATAAATGACATAATAAGGGATTTTAGAATCCTTGAATTTTTTTTGAATAATAGACTGAATAACCCCAACTCCCTGGCTTGGGTATACCACTTTTTGATCGACTAAAAAGGTTTTTGACTTACTCATTGCTTAATATAGTAACATAAACGCGGAAAACAGTCGAGCCTATACCAAAAATCGGCTATTATCTCATTTTGTATTATATTAAGAAATATAGTGCAATATTACAATATATTGTTTTGTTAAATAATTGTAAAATACTTAATATACATTTGACATTAAATTGAAAAGAGAATAGAATAACCAAAGAAGAATTTTTATCATTTTAGGAGGAAAAAATGAAATTGAAGACTGTTTTTACAGTACTCGCAGTATTGATTATCAGTGCCGTAATATTTACAGGCTGTCCGGATAATCGCGAAACTATCAGGGTATTATTCTATTTAGACGCTTCAAATGCGACCGCAGTTGCAGATGCAAATGACTGGTTTGGCACATTTGAAAAAGCTAACCCTGGTATAAGAATCGTAAGAGAAAACCTCTTTGACGATGCTTATCATGACAAAATGAGAACATACGCAGCAGCAGGTGATTTACCTGAAGTTATGTATGTATGGCCATCAGGAAGATCAGATTATTTGCATGATCAGAGACTTTTAAAAGATCTCGGTCCTTTTATTGCAAGAGACAATCTTAGAGGCTTTTACCTTCCTATGACAATGGATCCGTCACAACAGCAGTCAGGTTATATGGCGATGCTTCCTCAGGGTGTTACAAATACCCATGCTTTCTATATCAACATGGAAGTATTAAACGAAGTAGGACTTACACCTGCAAGAACTTATGCTGAATTAGTAAGACAGGTTCCGGTATTGGCAGCAGCAGGTTTCCAAACTGTATTAATCCCGGCTGAAAGCACATGGGTAATGCAGAGCTGCTTAATGTCAATGGTTGCAGGACGTTTCTGCGGCGAAAACTGGCACGAAAGAATCCACAATGGTTCTGCAAAATTTACAGATCCTGACTTCGTAGCTGCTCTTGATTTTATCCGCAGATTATATGCTGACGGCGTTATCCACCAAAGTGCAATCGGTGTTGGTTACGGCGATGGTCCTGGTTTATTCGCAAATAACAGAGGCGCATACTATATCGACGGTGACTGGCGCGTAAGTGATTTAATGCAAGCAATTACTCCTGCAAGACAAGAAAACATCAGAATCAGCGTATTCCCTGAAATCGCAGAAGCAAAAATCAACAGATCAAACTCCAGCGTTCTTGGCGTAGGTTATGCTATGGCAGCTTCAATCCCCGCAGGTTCTGCAAAAGAAGCAGCTGCATGGGAATTAGTAAAATGGATGGTAGGAAATGAAGTTTCAACATCAAGAACACAACAAGGCGGAACTCCTACTCCTTCAAGAACTGACCTTGATTTTGCAGCAATGAACCTTCAGCCAATGAGTATTGCTGTTGGAAACATCGGCAGAGAATTTGATACAGCTACAGTAGTTATCGACGCTGTATTCGCTTCAGAAATTTTTGAAAGAGTTAATGATGGTTTAATTCAGATTGCTAACTTCTCAAGAACACCTGCACAGGTAGCAGCTGATATTCAAAACGCATTTGATACTTGGAAAAGCCGCTAGTCGTTGACTAATAGTCACTTGACTAAGTGATAAAACAAGGCAGGAGTTATAAGTATGAATAATGATTTAACCAAAAGTAAAGAAGAAAGGGTATCATATTTAATACTTGTAATACCTGCCTTGGCAATCTATTTGTTTGTCATGGCATTCCCTGTGTTATCATCAATTGGTTTAAGTTTTTCAACTTACCCCAATTCACCTAAAGCTGTTGCCAACAGAGCAGAAGCCGACCGTTTAAGGGAAATGCAGGGTGAATATATTTACACTCAATGGGATCAGGAGCTAAGCCAAGCCGAACGTGATGAAGCTGCCGAAATGGTTCAAAGTCTTGATGCTGAAATTCGAAAATTAACCAATGTAAATATGTTTAACCAGGTTAATCATAGTTTCGGCGGTATACGTGCATACAAAGAAGTTCTTACCGATGACTTTTTCTATCTTGCTTTAAAAAACAATTTATTAATTGTATTAATTTCTGTATTCGGGCAAATTCCTTTAGGGTTCTTTCTTGCTTATATACTTTCAAGAGGGCTTATCAAAGGAACAGATTTTTTCCAGGCTATGATTTACATCCCAAATGTAATATCTGCTGTAATAATCGGTATCTTATTTAAAAATTTCTTTTTGGGATCACAAAGCGTTTTATTGGAATTCCAAAAACAATTCAATCCGGATGCCATGTATATTCCAAGCGGTGCTGATTTATATGCAGTACTTGCCGTAATACTCTGGATGTATACAGGTATTTATATGTTGATTTTCCTTGCAAACTTGCAGAAGATTGACGTATCAATCATAGAAGCATCGAAAATAGACGGGGCAAGCGAAGGGCAAACCCTTAGATATATTATTTTGCCGGCGTTATCCGGCGTTATTGTTACTTGTGCAATCCTTGCAATTTCAGGTTCTTTAAAATCATTTGATCTTATCTTTGTTATGACCGAAGGAAGACCCGCTCACACAACAAGTGTACTCTCCATTTATATGTATTTAAAAGCATTCCGGGGTGCTCCAAATTATCCTGTGGCAAACGCCATATCGACAATAATGGTGGTCATCTGTTTTATTCTGATTGGAATAACCAGATTTATTGAAAAACGTTTTTCCACAGGAGATTAATATGAGTCACATGAGCAGCGACATTCGAAAAACCAATATATTTTCTTTAATTACAATGTACTTTGTAGTTGTACTTTTCACGATTCTTGCCGTATATCCGATTTTTTGGGTAATGATGAGTTCATTAAAATCAACCCCTGAATATATGCGTTCTGGTGAATATTTAATAATTACTGATGCAGAAGGCGAGTTATTAAGAGAGCATGCAATAAGAAGAGACAGAAACGGTAATATGTTAAATCAAAACATACCTGCATCTGATTTAGCTGAAGGCAAATTCATGTTTTACAATAAAACAGCTCTTCCAAAACGGCTGCATTTTTCAAATTATCCTTCCTCATGGCAGGATGCCAACTTTGTACTTCTCACTTTAAACAGTATTTTTTATACCAGTATCACGGTAATCGCAATAATTATTTTAAGTTTTATGACAGGTTTTGCTTTTGCAAAACTTCCCAGCAGGTACACTCCTTTATTGCATGGCAGTTTTATTATTGGTATTTTAATAACATTGCAATGTATTATGGTTCCTTTATTCCTGTTAATAAGAACAGTAGGTTTATACAATACAAGATTGGGGGTACTTATTCCCTACATTGGCATTGGTCTTCCTTTGGGTGTTTACCTTGCTACTGAATATATTAAAGGTATTCATAATGAAATTATTGAATCAGCCCGTATGGATGGAGCGAAATACCTAAGTATTTTCTGGAAAATAATTCTTCCTATGGCTGCTCCTGTAGCAACTACTGTTGCAATTTTAACAACAACAGGAACCTGGAACGAGTTTATGCTAATAAACGTTTTAGTTGCCGCAGACAGTTTAAAATCAGTTCCGCTTGGAATGACAATGTTCGCAGGTCCGCTATCGACAGACTACGGCAAACTTTTTGCAGCTCTTGTTACAGGCATGATGCCGATGATTGTATTCTATGTCATCTTTAGAAAGCAGATCACCAAGGGTGTATCCGCCGGCGCAGTTAAAGGTTAGACTATCAAGAAAATATCCGCGGATTAACGCGGAAAGACGCGGATTTAATAATAAAAATAATTCGTGTTATTCCGTGAAAATCCGCGTAAATCCGTGGACTCTTTTTTTATATAGAATTTATTTCCCTGTCCAATACACTTACACGGCTTTCTTTTTTAAGACCGTAAACCACACTGAATAAATCCGACTCGCTTACACCTTCAAGCTGCTGTAACACATTGTCTACAGTTGTTTTGCCGCCGTTTGTTTCAAGGTTTTTAATGATTGCCTGTTCGTACTTGTATTCAATTCTGTTTTCGTTTTTCATTTCGGCTGTGTGCATTTTTTGTACCTGTAAACCAATCTCGCAAAGTATTTCTTCGAATTGTTTTTCACCTTTTACATAGGTTGCGTTTTTATCTTCGGTTCCGGAGTTTCGCATAAATAATACACCCAAAAGTTTTCCGCCATCCATTACATTCATATAAAGGACATTCAAATCTTCTTTGTCTTCGTATTTAATTACAGTGTTTTTTGGAAGTTTGCCGGCAGCTATTGCTCCATTTATCGCATTTTGTACAAGTTCTTTATCCTTGTTCCAAATGGCGCTGCCGCGGTAATGGCGGGTTTTATCAACAAAAAACACATAGTATGTTTTTGAAAAACCTGGTTCAAAAGGTTCGATTATTTTTTCTTCGCTTAATCCCAATCCTTTAATTGCCAATATCGAAACAAGACATGTTAATAACCCAACACCTGATAACAGAGTTTTTATTTTACCGTTTGGATCAAGTACTTCTATCGGGAAAATTAAATGTCCTGAAATTTCCAGCCCGACCAATACATTTCCATCTTTAAAGTTCCCTATCCATTTGTCGCCTACAGAAACAATTCTTGTATTAAGACCTAAATTTTTAGCCGCAGCAGATGAAGTCATAATGTCGGATTCTATCGTAGATAAAAACCAATGATCTTTTGGATTAAGTTTTTTTGTTTCTATTAAATATTGAGCCAAAATGTAGCCGCACTTATCGCCGTCCAAAACATGTATATCATCATCTTTTTTGCTGTAGTAAAGCAAAAATCCCCTGTCACCGTCTCCGTCCAATGCAATTCCAAAAACGCAGCCTTGCGGTGATTTTCTTCCTTCGTCAAAAACTTTTTTTACTGTCGGTATGTGTTTTTCGTATTCTTTGCCAGAGTAAAACTCTGTTCCTTCAATTTCTGCTACTCCAACACCGCGGTTTATATTACAACCTGTGCATTTTTCGTTTACGCTGATGTAATTGGCTCCCAGGTTACCAAGAACTTTTCTGCCGGCAGCATCTGTAGCTCCGTTAGCTGAATCAAATATTAAAGTAACATCTTTTAAAGCATTTTTCATTTCGCTGCCGCATACTTCTTCCATCCATTTTATGCTGTCAGCCTCTGCATTGTATTCGTTTATTTTACCGCTTGCATTTTGCGGAATTTTTTCGATACAACAATAATTGTACATATATGCAGATAACACATAATCGCCAAGTTCTCCGTCAGGGATTAATTTTTTCCCGTCTATAAAAAATTTTATACCGTTTTGATTGGAAGGGTTGTGCGAAGCTGTAAGACAAGCGCCTGCACGATGTCCTAGCTGTAAATTTTTCCATGGAATTACAGCAGTAGGAACAACTCCCAAATCAAGGACATTTAACCCTGCTTTTGCAAACCCTGATCTTACGCTGTTATTTAAAATCCAGTCATAAGCCAGGTCGCGTCCGTCATTTCCGATTACAGCAGTGTCGCCGGTGTTTACAATTTTATTATCCAAAAGAATTTTTGCAAACGAAAAAGAAGTAATTTCCACTAAATCGGGTGTAAATGCATTGTCTTTAAGCAGGTCTGCGATAAAGTTTTCGTTAGTTTTTGTTACAACTTTGCCGCGAACGCCGTCTGTTCCCATGTAATTAACTCTTGCCATCGTAAACGCTGTATTAATTTTTTCTTCATCGTTTAAACTGCCGGAAGATAAATACAACCCTGCCGCTTTGTGTAAATCAATGCAAACAGCAGTCGGGTATTTTTCAAGCCAATCGCTTGTTAGAAGCGCTTCCGCCGCTTTTTCGTCGATATTTATACTACCTGAAGCAGTATCACCAATAATAAATTTTTTCTGTTTTGCCAAACTTTCCAGTTTGTTTTTATATTTTTCATTCATATTATGATTTTATTTGACATATCTTATTATTTCAAGATA
>WQYB01000036.1 GCA_009781475.1 Treponema sp. | reverse complement strand
GTGTAAGCGGAGGCGTAAGATTATAAATATTAATAGAAAATTATTTCGAAATTTTATCACGCAAAGACGCGAAGGCGCTAAGAACGCAAAGGAAGAATTTAGTATGAATAAATTTTGTTTTATTTCTTTGTTCATTGTTCTTTTTTCACTTTTCTTTGCATCGTGTCCGAATCCTTTTATGAAAGACATATTAGGAATTAGAGAAGTATTTTTTAATACCAACGGCGGGAATCCGGTACCTTCCAAACAAAATGTATGGAGAGATGAAAAAGTAAAAATACCATCAAGTCCTGTAAAAGCGGAGTATGATTTTGCAGGCTGGTATTCAGATAACGAAACATTTTTATTACCCTGGGATTTTAATGAACAACCTTATGACGGCATGACACTTCATGCGTATTGGGTTCCACAGGCTGTTAATGCGCAGATGCCGAATATAACGGTACAGCCGTTATCCCGTACAGAAAATTCGTTAGTTGTTATACCTGAATTAATAGTTACCTCTAATGTAAGCGACGGAGGTACACTTACTTATCAGTGGTATAGAAATACTGTAAACAGTACAACCGAAGGGACAATAATATCAGGAGCAAATTCTGTTAACTATCAACCGCCAAGAGACAGAGTAGGAACAGTTTTTTACTATGTTGTAATAACCAATACAATACCAAATAACGGCGATGGCGGTATTAAGATCAGACAAAGATTTAGCAATGTTGCGGGAATTACAATACTTGGAAATTTTTTCGTGACAAATATAACTCAGTGGAATGAAGCACTTACGATGATTCAGAACAGCGGAAATAATCAGAACTACATAATTAACACCGGCAATTATGATATAGATGGTATAACGCCGCTTACAGGTGCGCTTACAAACACTACTGGTTTTGGAACAGGGACAAATTTAACAATAACACTTACAGGAAGCGGCACTCTTAACACTGCAAATATTAATGGAAATATGATCCGAGTTGGCGGCGAGCAAGAGTTTATTATTGACGGCGGTATAACCTTAAATGGAAGGAGAAACGGACAGTATGGACATACTGGAAATAATACTGCACCTGTAATAGCTGTACAACCTAGTGGAATATTAAGATTGAAAAACGGGACTATAACAGGTAATAGAACTGAAAGTCTTAATCTCGCTGGCGGTATACACATAAGCGATGGTGGTACATCTTTTATTATGGAAGGTGGAAAAATCAGTGGGAATGAAACTGCTGGAATTGGGGGTGGAGTTGCTGTTAATAGTGGTTCAACTTTTACCATGAGTGGCGGAGAAATAAGCGGTAATACTGCGGAAACAAATGGCGGTGGAGTAAATGTTAGCGGAATGTTTAACATGACAGGAGGTGAAATAAGTGGTAATATTGCAACTTCTAGCGGTGGGGTGAGTGTTATCGGAACTTTTAACATGACAGGAGGGATAATTACATCAAATATAGCACGACAGCGAGGCGGTGGTATTACTGTTAATTCAGATGCAACATTTACCAAAACAGGTAATTCGATCATAACTGGTTTTGTAAGTGATTCTGCAAATGGCAATGTTGTAAGGACTGGTGCTGTTGGTACAGAAATATCGAACATGGGGCATGCTGTTTTTAGAGTTAGTGGTTCCAGAAGAGAAAAAACTGTAGAAGCAAATGAAAATTTAAGTTTTATTGGCGGTGTTGAAACAGGTAACTGGATTGATCCGCCGTAAGTTGAGAGAAGAGAAATAACCAGCTTCGTATGAGGTTGGAAAAATAAGGAGGAAGAAGAGGATGAAAAAACAAGAGAAATTAAATTTACTTCAAAAAGAGAATCAAGATTTAATTTTGAAAACATTAGATCAGGATCAGAAATATGAAGAACTAAAAGAGCAAAATGAAAAGCAGAAAAAAGCTTTAGGTGACGACTATTTATTTGAAAAATTATTCAATCCTAGATTTTTAGGATCAATGGAATTATTATGTCCAGATTGTAGAAAAAAAATAGAAGAACATATTGTTTTTTAGAAAATATTCTTCGCATTACTTGAAAATCTGCGCATACCAAAGGTATGAATAATCCGCGGACACATTAATTATTCTTCCTCCGTGAAACTCCGTGTCCTCCGTGGTTAAATCTTCCTCTTAGCCTTTACGAGATAAAAAAGTGGTTTTAGTTTTGATAAAGCTCTGCACCTGTGTCTTGACGTATTGGCGAAATGAAAATAATATTAATAAAACTTCTAAATTTAGGGTATCATTAATTAAATCATTTTATAATTTTTTTCGGCAGTCAAAAATCGACCCTGTCTTAATCGGTAAAATAGCCATTACGAATAACGAACTTCAACCCAGAGGAACAGTAATTATTGATAACGAAATTTTTGATGCAGAAGCTGAAGAAGGATATATCGAAGCCGGCAGGGGGGTTCGTGTAACCCGCATTCGCTGCAGGAAAATGTTTGTAAGGAGGGTTTAAAACGCCGGATATTTATTTCACATCAATCTTAATCGTATTACCTGTTCGCTCTACTACAGTGAAACCGGCTTGCTGTATCAATGTTTCAAGTTTGATAAGGTTATTTTTAAGATTTTTTGCTTTTGGGTTTAAAGATACATCTACGCCGGACAAAATATCTTCTAATCCGCTGATTTTAACTTGTTTATAATTATTATTTTCATCTTTTGCTTCGATTTTAATTCTGTTTTCTTCGATTTGCAGCAGTATTCTATCGCTGGTTTCATCCAGATACTTTTTATTATTATCCATTTTCTGAAAATATTTTTTTTCAGCGTTTTCAATAAATTGCCTTTTTTCTTCCTGCTGCTTTTTGAATTTCTCTTCCGAATCTTTGAGCTGCTGGTTTATTATTTGCTGCCTTTTATTAAGAAATTGAATTATTAAACTGCCAAAATTGTTTTTATCTTTCATAAAGCTCTCTTTTAATTCTATATCATAAGTTTCATAAAAACCAGTACTGATGACAGCCGCTTGTATTTATAGTATAATTATAACATGAGAAATACAATTTTTTTATTTTTAATATTTATTATAATTTCCTGTGAAAACAAAACAAATGAAAAAGAACAAACAAATTTTGAAGAAAATATAAATAGTAATTCAATTATTACAGAATATAACACAGATATTTCTTTAATTACACATAATTTATCTGATATTTCCTTAATTACACATAATTTATCTCATTTACTGTTTAATAACAATGAAATAATAACCCCTAACGAAGGAATACTTTATGTAACAAACATAATTCATGATACCAATGTTTATATTTTACCTGATTTTAACAGCAGAATATTAGAAACTCTGAATACAGGTACGAGTGTTCGGATTATAGGCACTTCTGATAATAATGAAAAATGGATTAAAGTATATTACGGTGATCCGCAGCATTATCGTGACAATCCCAAAATGGGATGGATTCCCGTCAGCTTTGCAAATATAGAAAAACCTTATTATGCATCACATTTAGAAATAGAAAGAATGGATATAAACCAATGGGGAAATCTCATACTATACGGAAAATATAGTGTAAATAACATTACAATTGGATTTACTGTATCGGCGAATAAAACAGAAAGTCAAAACTTTTACACATTTACCTGGGATTATACATGTAAAGGTTTTCATTACAGCAATAAACCGGGATTATATATATGGAACGAAAACGGACTTAGGTTTATATCTTATGTTGGAGGACAAGGTTCAAAATGGAGTGGATCAGCTTGGGCAAAAGTAACAGATGATTTTAAATATTTGCTTCAGGATCAGGGAACTTCTGTTCACCCGCGAACTGTAAATATATGGAACTTAGAAAATGGAGAAGAAATATCATTTACAAATAATTATGAAGATTTAATTTGGTATTACGCAGATATAAACTTAAAAGGTTATTCAATGGAAATAATAAAAGAATATAAAACATTTTATAATGGTGAATGGTCTGACAGCCGTTATAGTTTTACAAACGAAGAAATTACTTTTGCGCAAAGATTTATTAGAGAAAATGATCCTCCGCAGGAATTATTGGATATGAACTATTTTGCATTTTTAATAGTATATGAATACAATATTGAAACAAAAGATAAAAAAATAATCGGCGGAAAATATATTTTCGTACAATGATTTACTTTTTAAGCAATTCTTCTATTTGCGCAGCGCAAGACAGTTTTAACACATTTTCTGCAAGTTCTTGCGTTTTTTCTAATGAAAAACCTGCGATTGTTTTTTTTACGGCGGCAACCGAAGCGGCTCCCATGCTTAGTTTGCGCATTCCAAGTCCAATTAAAACAGGTACGGCAGCCGGATCACTTCCCAGTTCGCCGCATATCGAAATTGGTTTTCCTTCTTTGGAAAAAACATTAACAATTTCTTTAATAATTCTAAACATGGCAGGATGATACTGCTGATAATACGGCTCTACTGCACTATTCATGCGGTCTGCGGCGCAAAGATACTGGCACAAATCGTTGGAGCCAATACTTGCAAAATCAATTTCTTCTATAATTTTATCGATGATAAATGCGATACCGGGTATTTCAATCATAATACCAAACTTATATTCGCCTATTTTTATACCTTCATTAATAAGTGTATCCTTTTCTTCTTTTATAATTTCTTTTGCTTTTAAAATATCATCTAGGGAAGTAACCATTGGCAGCATAAGATATAAATTGCCGCAGACAGAAGCCCGCAAACACGCCCTTATTTGTGTCTTAAAAATATCAGGATAACTGAAACAAAACCTCAATCCGCGGTTTCCCAAAAACGGATTATCTTCCTTTTTTTGTTCCAAAGATGTTAGCTGTTTGTCTGCGCCTATGTCTAATATGCGAATAACGACAGGTTTTTCTCCAAAACATTCCAGTATTTTTTTATATGATTTAAACTGTTCTTCTTCAGTTGGCAGTTTGTTTTTTCCCATAAATAAAAATTCAGTTCTATATAAACCTGCGTAATCTGTAAACTTCTGCGCTCCCAGTTCTTCATCATTACTATTTGAAACATTTAAACCTATATCAATTTCTTCTCCGCAAGATGTGCGTGCCTTTTGTATTTTAAATTGATCGGTTTCCTGTTTGTCATTGTGAAAAGTATTACTTTTATTAACAAGTTCGTTTACGATATCTTCTTTTGGATCAAGGTATACAATTCCTTTTTCGGCATCAACTGCCGCCATCTGCCCTTGTTTGACATTTTCTAAAAGTCCTTTAATTCCCAATACAGCAGGGATTCCATAACTTTTTGCGATAATCGCTGTATGAGATGTAAGCCCGCCTTGTTCCGTTAAAATCGCCAAAACTTTATCTTTATTTAAACATGCAGTATCTGAAGGTTTTAAATCTACAGCGGCAATGATAACAGGTTCTTTTAAATTAGAAAGATTTTGAATTTTTAAATCATCAGAAATTATATCTTTGTTATCCGAATTTGATTCTAAATACCATAACTTTAAAAACCTGGCGCGAACATCATCAAAATCAACAGCGCGTTCTGCAATTAACGGATCAGCTGTTTTACGCAATACAGACATGACAGTTTCATAAACTTGATATATAGCCCAATCTCCTGCCCATTTTTCATTTAGAATTTTGGCAGGGATTTCTTCGTTTATAATGATGTCATCTGCAATTTCTTTATGTGCGTCAAATATCGAGGCTTTGGCAGGATCAATTTTTTGCACGGAAAGTTTGATTTCATCAAGTTCGTTTAAAACTTTATTTTTAATTAATAAATACCGATCTAGATGAATTTGCTCTTCACCTGACGGAACAGCTGCTTGTGCAGGTATGTGAAATTTTTCATTATAAATAAATATGCCGCCAACCGCTGCTCCGGGTGCGGCTCCTTTACCGTTTAAAATCATAAAAAAAATGACCTAACCACTTTTAAGCGGTCAGGTCACATTCATTAATTTTTACCAGCCATCGACCATGTCATCCGGATCACGATGGTGTTCCGAAAACAGGTCTGTTTCTGCACGAAGATCGTCAAAATAGATATAGTAACTGCCTCTTGATTCTAACGGGTCACAGTTAATTCTGAAACCCATAATTTTAATACCAAAGTTATTACTATAGTGATAACTGCGCTGTACTACGCCGCTTAAACCGTCATCCGGAGCAGGCGGAATAGCAACTGTCATTCTCTGCCAGCCCATGAAATTTAATTTACCCATATAAAACTCGTAGTTTCTGCCGAAGAAATCCTGAATTAATAAATAAAGGTCATGGTTAAAATTACGTCCTGCAACCCATACAGAAAC
This sequence comes from Treponema sp., assembly GCA_009781475.1. Lineage (GTDB taxonomy): Bacteria > Spirochaetota > Spirochaetia > Treponematales > Breznakiellaceae > WQXQ01. The sequence goes on along the minus strand of WQYB01000036.1, from coordinate 20,123 downwards.
AGTTTTTGTTATTCCTTCAATTGGAATAGGACGAGTCGGATAAACGGTAAATGTATTATAACCTCTGCGAAGGAAGTCTACTCTGGTTCCCAATACATGATTGTCAGGAATGTTCATACCTTCTTCATCAGGAATGGGTGTTTTTCCGGCAGGGGCTCCAATGAATAATCTTGTTGTTGTATAACCTTCATCACTGGACATCGTTGATCTCCAGAAACCGTCATGTTCAAATTTATCAACAGATACTTCTCTAATCATCTGCTGTGCTGATTCTATCCCAAGTCTTTCAGGATCAGGTGATCCAATTTCTCTATCCTGGGCATATACAAATCCGCAAATACAAAGGATTAAAGTAATAGTTAAAAACTTTTTCATTATCATACTCCTTAATTATTCCAGAGGCTGTCAACATACGCCGGATCGGCTAAGTCATTGCCGTCAAAAAGACTTTCAAACATATCTGTTAAAATCTTCAACTGCTTAAAGTAGATATAAAAATTATCCACCCTTTCAACAGGTTGTGTCCAAACCCTGAACTTGACAAATGATAAACCGGCATAAGCGGGTAAAGTGCGTCTTGCCTGCACAATATTGGTAGGAATATTTACACGAAGATTTCTCCAGCCGGGATACGAAATATCGCCAAGTCTTACAGAATGAACAACTCCTCTGTAATCGCGTACATAAATCTCGATATAATATCTTAAATTTGCTCCCCAAACCCACATATCCATATTTACGACTCTGCCGGGAATTGGTATTTCAAATGGTTTATCATCCGGATCATTAGCTAAAACCGGATATATATCAATCCAGTTATATCCTCTGCGGTCAAACTGTCCGCGTATACCAAAACTCCTTAGTGGATCGCCGCCTCTATTGTTTCCAAATGCTGCCATCGGCCAAGCGTCTACATAGGTAGTAACCGGGTAGCGTTGAGGGTTACCATTACTGTCCTGAACAACCTCGCCTTGGGCGTTCCTGATAGCTGCGGTAAATCTGCTAGCCTGAGTCAACCATCTATACGGAGCGTCATCGTCCCCGTTAAAAGTTTCCAAAATTCTTGTTTCGTAACTGACAGTCCGCTCATCAGCGAATCCTGAAAAAACGATTATACATGCCCAAATAACCAGGCAAATTATTTTGAAACCATATTGTTTCATCCTGAACTCCTTTATAAAGCCTTATTCCTATTATATTTGATCAAATTATTTTTGTCAATAATTAAGGATAAAATTCTATATATTACTGTAATATTTTTATTTTCTGCAGTATCTCTCTAGCAATACTCGTTTTGTTCAAAATTGTCAAATTTGAGCTTATTACACCTTTTTCCTCTCCGGTTGCAATCATAGACAAAGCCCGGTTTAACAGTGCCAGCGGCGAATCGTCAAATATAATGGTGACATTTTCAGGGGTCAATAAAGGATCTAACCATGTAAAGGCAATTATGGGAATATCGGTTTTTTCTTCTAGATATTCATAACCAGCGCCGCATAAAACAACACAAGTAGTGCCGGTATTTTCAGAAAAATCTGAAAAAGAGGTATAAAACCGGACTTGAGGCGGGTTATTTTCACTGGTTACACCCCTAATAAAGGCATTTTTTGCCTGTTCGTTATCGGGATATAAAAAAACAGCAATTGTTCCTTTTCTGTCATTATCAAAAGCAGCGGCGGCATAACCTGCCTTGTAAAAATCGCTGTCAATATCGGTTCTATAAATAAAAAATCCGCTATCAGGATTTAAGATTGAATGATTTTCTTCGATAGAACCCCTGCCTTCCAGGATGATTACACGGGCAGCGGGATTTTGCTCACGATAGAAAAAAGCGGCATTTTTAAACCTTAACGGAAAAACAACACAATACGGACGAAGTGAAATTTCTGCAATGGCATAGGGGATTATGTCATCGCCTGAGTCATTTGCGATAATTACAGTTTTTACCGGACGGAATGAATTAAATGAAATACGGGAAATATCATTATCAAGCCTTTTTTGCCCATAAATCAAAATAAATGACTCTTCAAAGACAATTAACACAGGAGCGCGGGTATTAAAAACAAAAATTGGGATGAAAACAGCCAAAACAAGGGATATTATACATATCAATATTTTGCGTTTTATATTCATATTGACAAGAAATATATTACTATATGTTGGTTTTTTTTACCATTGACCAAAGATACAGAATACCTATAATATTTAGAAAAACCAAATCAGGAGTAAATTAATATGACTAGTTATAAAGAATTGGGGCTTGTAAATACAAAAGACCTTTTTAAAAAAGCCATTTCCGGCGGATACGCTATTCCGGCATACAATTTTAATAATATGGAACAAATGCAGGCTATAATCCAGGCTTGTGTTGAAACTAAATCCCCTGTAATTTTACAGGTTTCGGCGGGAGCCCGCAAATACGCCAATCAGAATATCCTGCGTAATATGGCTCGCGGCGCTGTGGAATATGCTCATGAGCTGGGTCATGATATTCCTGTCGTTTTACACCTTGACCACGGCGATACTTTTGAAATTTGCAAGGAATGTATAGAAACCGGCTTTTCTTCGGTAATGATCGACGGCTCTCACTTCAGTTACGATGAAAATGTCGCTCTTACAAAAAAAGTTTGTGAATTTGCTCACTCCCAAAAAGATTATGTAACAGTAGAAGGAGAGCTTGGAATTCTAGCCGGAGTGGAAGACGATGTTTCCTCCGAACACAGTCATTATACAGAGCCATCCGAAGTTGTCGATTTTGTAAATAAAACCAAGGTTGATTCATTGGCAATTTCCATCGGCACTAGTCACGGCAGGGCAAAATTTAAACCCGAACAATGCACAAAAGATGCAAACGGCATTTTAATCCCCCCTCCCCTTCGCTTTGACATCCTTGAAGAAATCGAAAAACAAATACCGGGCTTCCCTATCGTATTACACGGCTCTTCGTCTGTTCCTGTAGAATATGTAGAAATGATTGAAAAATTCGGAGGCAAATTAAGCGACTCTGTAGGTATCCCCGAAGAACAGCTTCGAAAAGCCGCAAAAAGCGCTGTTTGCAAAATTAATATTGATTCTGACGGACGGCTTGCCATGACAGCGATAATCCGAAAAGTATTCGCACAAGTACCGGATGAATTTGATCCTCGCAAGTATTTGGGTCCGGCAAGAGATGAACTAAAAAAAATCTATATGCATAAAAATCAAAATGTATTGGGGTCGGCAGGGCAAGCGTGAAAGGAAATAATGCAGTAATACCGGCTTTATTATCAAAAAACATAAAGCTGGCTGCTAAAGTTGCTGTTTCTTTGTCTAAGTTTGCCAAAGCGCAAATTTTTCCAAAGAAAAATTTTGGTTATAACCACTTTAAAAATCTCGGTTTAGTTTACTTTAAATTAACAGGCGCATGTAATTTGCGCTGTGTTATGTGCGGTCAATACGGCGATAAAGGGGTAATGAATGACTGCGCTGCAGAAGAAAATAAAAAGATTCTGCCGCTTGAAACATGGAAAAAATTTATCGACGAAATAGCTCCGTTAAAACTGACGACTTATATCTGGGGCGGAGAGCCTTTTTTGTATCCCGATCTATTTCCGCTTTGCAGATATATGGTAGAAAAAGGTCTTGTTGTAAGTGTTAACACTAACGGCACTTTAATGGAAAAACATGCAGAACAAATTGTCCGTGATAAGTGGGCTTCTATTTTTGTATCTCTTGACGCTTTTAAAGATGTAAACGATGAGCTGCGAGGCAAGGGTGTTTATGATAAAGTCATTGCAGGGTTAAAAGCAATTGACAGGGAAAAAAAGAAACAAAAAGCAAAGTATCCCATGCTGGCTCTTGTAACGGTTGTTACCAATAAAAATTATTTAGACCTTGAAAATCTTGCAGAAGCAAGCAAAGAGTATAATATCGATCTTCATATTTACAATTTAGGAACTTATACAAACGATAATATTGTAGCGACGCAAAAACGATTTATGAAAGAAAAACTTGATACCGATATTGACTGCCTTGAAGCGTATAACACAGGATATAATAAAGGTATAGACGGACAAAAACTGCATGGCATTTTACAGAATATTCAAAACAAAAATTTCGGCCATCCGATAATTACAGTACCAACATTAAATCCTGAAAAAACCCATACATATTACGCTGAACTAGAAACACCTGTACGCAATCATTGTGTAGTACCCTGGTGTCAGGCAAATGTAAATTATAACGGTGACGTGCATTTTTGCGCCGATTATCCCGATTACATAATCGGTAATATTAAAAATCAATCCATTAAAGAAATTGTAAACGGAGATCGCGCAAATCTGTTTCGCAAAACCATTAATGAAAGCGAAGGCGGAATGTTTCCCGGCTGCCTGCGCTGTTACCAGAATATGCTGTTTGGAAAAAAAATTAAAGGATATTAAACTGCTTTCTTATGGATCAAATAGTTTGGCTTTGGAATTACATGAAGGGAAAGAGGGCTGTTTTTTTATTCGGTCTTATCCTTACATGTATCACAGCAGGTATTCGTGTTATAAACCCCATGCTGGGGCAAAGAATAATTGACGAAGTAATAACTCTTGGAAATACCGACCCTTTAATTCCCATTTTGATTGTTATGATGATAGTACAGCTAACACGTCTTGGTCTGCGCTACCTTATGGTAATTATGATGGAAATATCCAGTACAGGCGTTATGACCGACATACGCCGTGATATGTACAAAACAGTTCAATGGCAGGATTATAAATTTTTAAGCCGCTTTCCTACAGGAAACCTGATGACTCGTTTAACGCAGGATTTAGAAATGGTGCGCCATACAATAGCATGGATTTCATATAACATTGTTGATGCGATTGTGCTTTTTATATCAACATTTATTTTTTATATGTATATAAACTGGCAGCTTGCCCTGTGTCTTGTAGCTGTAACGCCTTTTATTTTAATAATCAGCCGCAGATTTATAATAAAAATAAGACCGCGTTTCAGGCTGCTTCGGCAAAAACTTACAGACCTTGGAACCGCTGTTACAGAAAACATCGAAGGAAACCGCGTAGTAAAAGCATTTGCGCGTGAAGAATATGAAAAAGAAAAAATTGAAAAACATAATGCAGACTACCGTGATACAAGCTGCGAAAATGCCTTAATCTCCGCAAGATACCAGCCGTTACTCGAAATTGCCAGCCAGTCCCTTATGGTTATAATGCTTGCAGTAGGCGGCATATTTTTAATCAAAGACTGGATAACACCGGGTCAGTACATGGCGTTCTCTTCATTAACATGGGCATTGTCGATGCCGATGTGGATGTTAGGTCCTCTTTTGGCAGACCTTGAGCGTTTTTCCACTGCAGGAAAAATGATCCGCGAAGTAACAGAAGTGCCCAAAGGCATAAGCGACATCTGCGGAGCTATAGAACTTACACACAGACCTGCCGGTAAACTGGAATTTAGAGATATAAAACTTAACATAAACGGTACTTCAATTCTTGAAGATATAAATTTCAGCGCAGAAGCAGGTTCTACAATCGGTATATTGGGAAGCACAGGATCAGGAAAAACATCTCTTGTAAATATTTTAACACGTTTTTATGATCCGGATTACGGCGTTGTTCTTTTGGACGGCGAAGATATAAGACGTTATACATTATCATCACTTAGACGAAATATCGGACTTGCTATGCAGGATGTATTTTTATTTTCTGATTCTGTTAAAGGAAATATCTCTTACGGCAATCCTGATATGAGTGATGAAAATATCCAAAAGCGGGCAAAACAAGCCGATGCAGACAATTTTATTCAGGGAATGACAGATAATTATGAAACTCTTGTAGGGGAGCGCGGAGTTGGAATATCAGGCGGACAAAGGCAAAGAATTGCTTTAGCCCGGGCTCTTGCCATGCAGCCTTCCATTCTTGTATTGGATGATACCACATCCGCAGTTGACAGTGAAACAGAACATTATATTCAAAAACAGCTTAAAAATCTTGATTTCCCATGTACCAAAATTATTATAGCGCAGCGTATTTCTTCTTTTAGGGGAGCAGATTTAATTTTAGTTATGGATAATGGACGCATCATCGAACGCGGTACTCACGACGAATTAATTAAAGCTAACGGTTTTTATTATAATATCTGGAAATTGCAATATAACGCCGGTATCGAATCAATGGATACTAACGCGCAGGAGGGTAATTAAATGTCCTGGCGCAAAAAACGGCATCAAAAAACAGCAAAAGAGCGTAACCGCTACGATGCTGACGAATACCTTGACGAAAAGGTAAGTCTTTTTAATGTAAAAAGGGTACTTGGCTATTTAATAAAAGCGCAAGGACCTTTAAAACTTTCGCTATTTTTCAGTATTCTCGCTTCTTTAGCGTCTTTAGTAGGACCATTATTTATAAAAAGAGCATTAGACGAAGCTGTTCCGAATAAAGATATCCGCCTGCTTTTAATAATGGCTTTATTCCTTACTGCTTCTATTATTGTAAGCATAGCGTTAGGCGCAATCAGAAACATACTTGTAGCAAGAGCGGGAGCAGGGATTATTCACGATATCCGCTACGATCTTTTTTCTCATTTACAGAAATTATCATTTAATTTTTTTGACAGCCGTCCGCATGGAAAAATATTTGTAAGGGTAGTGCCTTATGTAAACAGTGTTTCAGACGCTCTATCCAACGGAATTATAAATTTTATAATAGAAGTTTTAAATATTATTTTTATAATCTTTTTTATGTATCAGGTAAGCCCGCAGCTTGCGACAGTTACAATTTTGGGTCTTCCCATATTCGCTTTATTTATATGGATAATAAAACCTGCGCAAAGAAAAGCCTGGCAGGATGTTTCTAACAAGGGAGCTAACTTAAACGCGTATGTTCAGGAGTCGATAGACGGTGTAAAAGTTACACAAGCGTTTGACAGACAGGAAAAAAATCTTGGCATAATTGACAAACTTACAAACGAACGAAACAAGGTCTGGATGAAAGCCATTTACATATCTAATACTGTATGGTTTTCGACAGAAACAATCAGCCAGCTTGTTTTTTCTTTTGTTTATATCATGGGTGTATACTGGATGGTTCCAATGGCAAGTTTCGGAATGATACTTGTTATGGGAAACTATACATGGCGTTTTTGGCAGCCTATCATTAACCTTGCCAATATTTACAATACATTTATCACAGCTATGGCATATCTTGACAGGATTTTTGATACAATTGCAGAACCTGTAACTATAAAAGATATTCCAAATGCTTCTGAGTTTCCTTTTGTACGTGGTCATATCGAATTTAAAAATGTAAGTTTCAGCTACGACGGAAAACACAAAGTTTTAAATAATATAAACTTTGACGCTCATCCGGGGCAAAGTATCGCTATAGTAGGACCTACAGGAGCAGGAAAAACTACAATCGTAAATCTGCTTTCTCGTTTTTACAATATAGAAGAAGGACAGGTTTTGGTTGACGGTCAGGATATAATGAAAGTAACACTTCACTCTCTTCGAAGCCAGATGGGAATAATGCTTCAGGACAGTTTCCTTTTTACAGGCACTATTGCAGATAACATCCGTTACGGGAAACTTAATGCCACAGACGAAGAAATAAAAGCCGCAGCGCAGTTAATCGGCGCTCATCAATTTATAGAAAAACTGCCTCAAGGTTATGACACACCCATAACAGAAAGAGGCGGCGGTATTTCTGCAGGAGAAAGACAGCTTCTAGCCTTTACAAGGACATTAATATCGAATCCCCGTATTTTAATTTTAGATGAAGCAACAAGTTCGATCGATACCGGAACTGAACAGCTTGTGCAAGAAGGCATTAAAGCGTTAATGAAAGGACGTACATCATTTATAATTGCCCATCGTCTTTCAACGATAAGAGGCTGTACAAAAATAATGTTTATAAGTGACGGTGAAATTGTTGAAAGCGGAACACACGAAGAGCTGATGGCACTTAAGGGAAGATATTACGAATTGTGTTTAGCTCAATACGGTTAATCTAGTAAACCATTGCGGCAAGAATAGCTTCGATCCAGCTATTCGCTTCTGCCGGGTCTATCGATCTGAAAGACAGGAACTCCATTAAAGCGGCTCTGTAATTACCTGTATAATAAAGAGATTGCCCAAGATAAAAACGCGAACGCATTTCAATCTCTCTTGACCTGGGTGATGACAGGTAACGCTGCAAACTGACAAGAGCCGTTTCCCATTCAAACTTTACAAAATGCTCCGTAACAATTTGAATTAAAGCTGATTCCTCTCCGCCTGTTGGAGCTTCAAGGTCGATAGCAAAAGCTCTTGGCCATTTTAAAACAAGCGGCGCTTTTTGCGGCATTTGTGAATTTCGCAGCAAGTTAATTGCCTGCATGCTTAAAGACTGCTGTCCAGGTATTTCAGTTATAAACAAACTGTCAGGATTTACATCACGAAATGAAAGAATAGGCAGCGGCATAGGACGAATCGGACGTTCTATAGATTGATCGCCTGAAATCATAATAGGAGTCGCAGTTGAATTTATACCGGGTATGATCCCCATATTACCGGCGGCAATTTCATCCTCGAATATAACAGAATAATACCATGTAAAACCGGGAACAGGAAAATCAATAAAAGGCGATCTGACACCGGATTGTACAATAACTGCATTTAATAAATCCTGAGGCTGGCGTATCGGCTGAGTACTCCGGTATAAAATCGGATTACCGTGCTGTCCTATTATTTGAAATGTTATAACTACCCTGTCTCCATCCTGAGCAGCCCACAAATTATAAATACCGTCAGTAACTTCAGTTGGCGCAAGACCGGTTTGAGGCATTATAAAAACAGGCATTTGATTGTCTTCATTTGTTTGAGCAAGCATGATACTCGTATTATTTACACGAGGAAGAATTATATCAAAACGCTGCCCGGAAATGTCACTGGCGGCAATAAAGTAATAAATATTTTCCATACCATCGGTATCGTCTATATAAAACTGTTCTCCGTATCTGACAATTACAGGTCTTATATTGGCAGGAATTGAACCGCTGAAAGGACGAACTGATCTGAAAATATATACAGGACCTTGAGCATCAGGGGAATCTATCCATGTAAGCCTTATAAGGTTATTTCTGGCTTCAACCCCAATATTGGTCACATAAGGTACATATTCGCCGCTTTGTGCATATATAACAGTTGCAGCAGCTAAAAACAGGGGAAATAATGCTAAAAAATACCTTTTTTTCATTCTTATCTATATTTTAATACAAATTAAAGGCTTTCGCAAGGAATGATTATGATCATAAAATGTTATCATGTTTTTTCTTCATACTGTAACCTGTAAAGCCCGGAATACAAACCGTCGCGGGAAATAAGCTCATCATGTTTGCCTTCTTCGGCAAGGCGGCCGTTTGATAAAACAAGGATTCTGTCTGCGTCTTTAATCGTAGAAAGCCTGTGGGCAATAACTATCGATGTTCTTCCTGCAAGTACATTTTTTATTCCAAGTTGGATAAGGCGTTCTGTTTCGGTATCTATCGAACTTGTCGCTTCATCTAAAATTACAACACGGGGATTGTGAGCGATTACACGAGCAAAACTGATTAACTGCCTTTGCCCTGTAGAAATATTCGACGCTCTTTCGGAAAGCTCTGTTTTGTAACCGTTTGGCAGATTTGAAATAAACTCATGTGCGTGTACCGCTTTGGCGGCGTTTTCTATTTCTTCCTGCGAAATATCAAGACCAAGACTTATATTTTCTTCTATAGTGCCGGAAAATAATGTTACATCCTGATTTACAGGCATTATGGAAGTACGCAAATCTTTAAGTGTTATATCTTTTATAGGTATACCATCAAGCCTTATAACACCAGAATTAATATCCCATAAACGGGAAAGTACATTAATAATCGTAGTTTTACCTGCTCCCGTATAACCTACAATTGCTGCCATCTCTCCCGGTTTTACAGAAAATGAAATTCCTTTTAAAACATCTTCATTTTCTTTATATGCAAAACGAACATTATTAAATTCGATGTGTCCCCGTACAATATTTGCTGAGTATTCTACTTCATTAACCTCTGCGCCTTTGCGCCTTTGCGAGATAAAATTTGTATGTGTGCCTGTATCTTTAATATGTTCATCTGTATCCATCAGTTTAAAAACTTTTTCTCCGCCTGCCATTGCCGATTGCAGCATTGTGTATTTTTCTGCAATGTCTGTTACAGGCTGAAAAAACATCTGCACAAGGCTTATGAAAGCTATCAGCATACCCAATGAAAGTGACATGGATAACATCATTTTGCTTCCAACAACAATAACCACAGCCATTGTAAGAGTTGAAAACCATTCAACTATCGGTCTAAAGGTCGCAAACACATACATTTCACCAAGGTTGGCATCTAAAAGTTCCTGATTACCTTTATTAAATTCTTTTAAACTTTTTTTCTCCTGCCTGAAAAGCTGTACAATCTGCATTCCGGCAAGACGTTCTGCAAGATATGCATAAACCTTTGAAGAAGCTGTTCTTTGTTTTCTGAATGCATCCCGCGCTTTTACACGGCTTATCAATGTTAAAACAAAAACAGGAGGCAATGTAATAAGCGCCACAACCGCAAGCTGCGGCGAAAGTATAAATAATGTAACAAGGACTCCAATCATAATGGCAATATCTTTCATGAATGCAACAAGCACTGTAGTAAAAAACTCATCCATTGTCTGCACATCACTTGTCAGTCTTGTAACGATCCTTCCTACAGGATGACGTGAAAGGAAACCTGTAGATTGATTAATTGTTTTGCTGAAAAGAGAAATACGCATATCTTTCATTACACGCTGTGTCATTAAATTCGCTGTCCACGTCTGTAAAAAAGTAAAACCAAATACAAGTATCAAAAATATTAAATATAAAAAACATCCTTGTACTAAAAAATCAATGTTTTTTAACAATAAAGCATCGTCAATAATACGCTGAAGCAATACAGGCATAACCAATTCTCCAAGCGTAGAAATTACAAGAGCGCCAAGAGTTATAACAACAAGGTGTTTATAAGGTTTTAAATACGAAAGAATGCGGCGAACAAGCCTGCCGTCGTATTCTTTTGTGACATCATCGGTGTCAAAATAACTTTCTGCCACTTAATGTACCTCAAGCCTTTGAAATTTTGCCATTCGGCTGTAAAAACCGCCTGTATTAATAAGCTGCTGCGGATTTCCGCTTTCCAGTATTTTTCCATTTTCAAGGACAACAATATTATCAGAATATTTTAATGTAGAAACACGATGAGAAATAATAATTGTCGTGCGTCCTTTTCTTTCGTTCCATAAATTTTCAAGTATCTTTTGCTCTGTTTCATTATCAACTGCAGAAAAAGAATCGTCTAATATTAATATTTCACTGTCCATTATAGCTGCTCTTGCAATTGCTACTCTTTGTTTTTGTCCGCCGGAGAGAGTAAGTCCTCTCTCTCCTACAAGGGTTTCTTTACCGTACTGGAAAATATCTAAATCTTTATTTAATGATGCGAGATTAATTGCATTATTTAATTCATTTTCAATAATCCTCTCGCAGAGACGCAGAGACGCAGAGGTTAATTCTGGGTTTTCTTCTAATCCTTCATATGACTCCGTGTCCTCTGTGCCTCCGTGCCTCCGTGTGATATTTCCAGTATCTTTCCCATACATGATATTGCTTGCTATCGTGTCGGAAAATAAATAGCTGTCTTGCGGGCTTATTGCAAACATAGAGCGTAAAACTTCCAGTTTCCAGTCGCGAATATCAAAGCCGAATATTTTTACAGAGCCAGATGGCGGATCAATCGTGCGGGTTAGTGTTTTAATCAATGTTGATTTACCCGATCCTGTTTTCCCCATGATGCCAAGCCACTGCCCTCGTTCAATTTTTAAATTAATATTCTCTAAAACTTTATTATCATCATTATACGAAAACCCTAAATTGCATATCTCTATTGCAGTTACATTAGAATCATCACAAGGTACATTACAAAAATCTTCTCCTCCGTGTTCCTCCGTGTCCTCCGTGGTTATTTTATTCTTTATCGAAGGCTCTGTTTTTAAAATTTCATTAACCCTGCCTAAACTAACTGCTCCCCTTTGAATCATGTTAACCATAAACCCGGCTCCCATTAATGGCCAGATTAACATACCCAAATAACGAAACATTGCAACAAGGCTTCCCGGTGACATCTGATCGTTTATAACCCGCACACCGCCTATTGCAAGCATAATTAAAATTGTAAGCCCGGATAGAAACGCAACAAAAGGAAAGAAAAAACCAAAAAGACGCACTAATCCCATATTTGCTTTGCGGTAATCGTCATTGGAATCTGCAAACTTTTTTATAAACCACCATTCTTTTACAAATGATTTTATTACATTAATGCCTGCAAAAGTTTCCTGTGCATTATCGCTCATTTTTGAATAAGTTTCCTGCGCGGCGCGGAATTTTTTGCCTACTCTGCTTCCGAAAATTAAAATTAAAATTGTAACAATAGGCAGCGGAATAATTGAATAAGCAGCCGAAGAAGCATCTTGTATAAAAATTATAATTAAAATTGCCGTTGCCATAAAAGCAAAATCAAAAAAAGCGACAAGCCCCATGCCAATAGACATGCGAACTGCATGAAGATCGTTTATGGAACGAGCCATTAAATCGCCTATTTTATTTTTTTGGTAAAAATCCCATGATAATTTCTGCAAATGATCAAAAAGATCTTCGCGTAACTGAGCTTCAATGCGCCTGGATGAACCGTTAATAAAATAGCGCCATAAAAAACGGCCTGCGCTTACAAGCGCCATAGTACCAACCATCAAAAGAGCAATAGTAATTATTTGCTGTAATTCAAAATCGCCGCCGGAAATTAAATCAATGGCGATACGTATAAACTGCGGAATCGCTATTTGAGCGGCATCAACAATAATAAGGCAGATTATTCCGGCAATATACTGTTTGCGGTATTTTGTGATATATGGAAAAAGAGCTTTATATTCTTTAAGTGAAGCAGAAGGACGGCTCATAATCGCTTATTTATTTTTCTTTTTAGCTTCTTCTTGCTTTTTTAAATCCGTTTCAAGTTTTTGCGACCAAATTGCAAGTTTCTTTTTTATTGCTTCTGATTCTTCGCTTTCTGCAAGAATTATATGCAGACGGCGCAAAGCGGATAAATAATTTATTCCTGTTTTAAAATCAAGCGTTTGACTTGTAGAAAGTTCATATTTTTCCCGGTAGCGATCTGCAGCCTGAGTTAATAGTTTTTTAATTAATCTAAGATGGTAGACACTCGAATCATAATAAGGAGATTGAGGGCTGGCATTGGTATAAATACTTTTAAGATCGATTATATTTTTTGCTACTGTAGCAAAACGCCCTTCGATTTCTACGAATGTCCATCTCCATTTTGAATTATCGCCATACGCACTTTCAAGTAAATCAATTGCAAGTCCCATTTTACGGATTAAATTATATTTTTGGTTAGGATCAAAGGATTCAATCGCCAATACTTTGGCTTCATAATCAGAATACGGAGCGTCAATATAATTACTGACAACTTCTTCAAGGTATATAACCGCTTTATAAAGGGATTTTCTGGCATCATTTAACGCTTCTTCATTTTTATTTTTTAATACAGATTGAGAAATACCGTTTATAGCCATGTAATAAGATGCAAGGTTAAGCATTTCATCAGCAAGAGCCAGCTTTTGCAAAGGAGCCTGAGGAGTATTTTTTTTCGCTTCCACAAGAAGTTTTTTTTCTGTATCCAGTAAAGCCTTTGTCATTGTTACGTAAATTTTTACTTTTGCATGATACATCTGCCGGTCTACTTCTGTAGTTTTCGCCATCAACCGCTCCGTTTTCCATTTCCGTATTTTTGTATTAACTCATCAGCATGAGCTAAAGCGGCGCTGCCGGAATCACCTGCGAGCATCCGGGCAATTTCTTTTTTCCGCCCATCAGCATTTAATGGTCCTATACCTGTGTAGGTTCTTCCGCCCTCTGTTTTTTTATCCACCTTAAAATGATTATCGGCTCTTACAGCGATACTCGCAAGATGTGTTACACAGAAAATTTGCTTAAATTGACCAATTTTTGTTAAATATTCACCGACTTTAAGTGCAATTTCGCCGCCTATACCGGTATCAATCTCATCAAATACCAACGTTTCAACTCCTGGCGACTGTTCCCGGTTTTCTTCCGATAACAAGGCTGTTTTTATTGCAAGCATGACCCTGGAAAGCTCGCCGCCGGAAGCGATTTTTGCCAAATCCTTAAGAGGCTCTCCAGTGTTTGCCGAAATCAAAAACTCAACATCGTCTGCTCCATAAGGACCAAAAGAAGTTTGACCTCCTTCGTTTAATCTTGGAGATAATTTAACCTGGTAATTTGCATTAGGCATTCCAAGGTGTTTTAAAATCCCTGTTATTAATTGGCTTAAATTTTTGGAAGATATTGTCCTTTTTTCTCTTAAACTTTGAGCTTTGGCTACTATTGATTTTTCCAATACGGCGATTTCTGCTTTTAATTTGTCTCTATTTTCTTCAGCGCTGTTTAATGCTTCAATTTCCGCTTGTGCATTTGTCTTATATTGTAATAATGCTTCTTCATCACTAATCTGGTTGTCAGCAGCTTTAATATATTTCTTTTTAAGTTTATATAAAAGAGAAAGACGTTCATTTACCTCTTCCAGTCTTTGCGGATCAAAAGCCAAACCTGTTTTATAAGAGCGGAATTCCTGCGCAATATCTTCAGCTTCATAGTAAAGGTTTTCAAATCTTCTGTTTATTTCTCCCAGCGAAGAATCCACTGCCGAAGCGCTGTCAAGTGCGTTTTTTGCTTTTCGCGTCAGGCTTAAAACGGATTTTTCTCCATCAACAAAGTATTCGGCTGTAGAATTTATAAATCCTGCAAGTTTTTCAAAATCTGAAAGTTTTTGCGCTTCATTTTCAAGTTCACGTATCTCCCCAGCCTGGATATTAACTTTTGTAATTTCGTCTACCGCATAATTTAGAAGTTCAAGTCTTTCTTCCCTTTCACGATCGCTTTTTAAAGAACTTTCCAGCGTTTTTCTTTTTTCTGATAATTCTAAAAATGTTCTTGAAAAATCTTTTACTTCAACTTCGATACCTGCAAACCGATCTAATAATATCCTGTGGCTGTCTTTTTTTAAAAGTGATTCATGATTGTGCTGTCCGTGTAAATCAAATAAAAGTCCCATAAACTCGGACAAGTCTTGTTTTGTTACGGGAACATTCTGAATAAAAATCGAACCTCTGCCTGATGTTTTAATATTTCTTCGTACTATAATGGTTTGACTGTCATTTACATCATCCTCACATTCAATATCGCGTACCTTTAACCATTCAATTACATCAGAATTATATTTATTTACAGATATAACCGCAGATACGGACGCTTCATCACATCCTGAACGTATAATGTCAACTTCAGCTTTACCTCCCAGTAAAAAACTAAGAGAACCTACTATAATTGATTTACCTGCTCCTGTTTCTCCTGTAAGGACATTAAAACCGCTGCGGAATGAAAGTGTGATAAAATCAATCAGAGCGTAATTTCTAATCGAAAGTTCTTCAAGCATCTGTTTCTCCCGACCAAAAAAGTTTATTACGCAAAGCAGAATAATAACCTTGCTTGTCGGCAAATATTAAATATGCGGGATAATCTGTTTGTTTAATAAGAATTCTGTCTGCAAACTCAAGATTAAATGTATCCTGTCCGTCTATTGTAAGCAATGCGCCTGAACGCTTTGCCTTTGTCAGTGTTATTGAAAGTAATTGACGTGACGGCAGAACAATAGGTCTATTGGAAAGAGGAAACGGACAAATCGGATTTAATATTACAGCATCCATTTCAGGATCAAGTATAGGTCCGCCTGCCGCCATTGAATATGCAGTTGATCCTGTTGGTGTGGAAATAATTAAACCGTCACATTGATAAGAACCCAATGGAACGCTATCTTCTTTCGTATTAAAAATAGAGTTAATATACACATCCAGTTTGATTAACTTTGCAATTCCTGCCGCAGATATAACTGCATCATTAAGACAGATATTTTTCATAATTATGTTTGAATTGCGTTCAACGCTTATTTCAAACATACAGCGCCGGGATGGTATAATTTCATTTTTCTTCCATCGCAGAAATACATCAAGCCAATCATCTTTTTTTACTTCTGCAATAAAACCAAATGTTCCAAGATTAACAGGCAGGATTGGAATTCCCAAAGGAGCAAGACACCTTGCGGTATAAAGTACAGTTCCGTCTCCGCCTAGTGAAAAAGCGATATCACATTTTTTATCAGATAAACTTGAAGGAAGAAAACCTGTAACCTCGGTAGAGGGCACTAGTTCCGGTTTTCCTTCAAAAGAAAAAATAAACCCTTTAATTTCATGTTTTTCAAGTTCTTTACATATATGTCCAGCTAAATCGGCGGCATATTTTTTTTGGTTATTAACAAACAGTACCGCATTCTTTTCCATAAGCTGTCCTTTAAGGAAGTGTCATTATTAAGCGGCTGATCCGTTCAACATCCTGTGAACGCAGTCTGGGATACATTGGAAATTGAATAGTACGCAGTACCAATGAACTGCTTACAGGGCAGTCTGAGCAGCCGCCTGCACCTGCAATTGTATTTTCAAAAGCATTTTCAATTTCTATTTCTTTCTTTTTCGCATAAGTTATGACATCTTTTAACCCTGTTTCCAAAACCAAGGAAAATGAATAATTACAGTTATCTTCAGTATTGTTTACAGGGATAAAACGTTTATGTTTGGTTCTTGTTGCCAGGGACAAGCAGGCATTAATATAGATTTTTACAATGTCTCGTCTTCTTTCGGTATTCCGCTGCTGTTCCTTGAATTGAACGACAGCTAACGCTGCGTTAATATCAGGAAGAAAATATTCATTAGCAGCACCGGCAAAACCGCGTAATGCTGTTGAATCTTTTTTGGTCATGGAAAAAAGAAGAGCTCCTCCTCCTGCTGTAAGCATATCACGTTCTTCCAAACCTAAAATACAAAATACACCATAAGATTCGTATGTACTGCCATAACTTTGCGAAATATCTTCGATTACAGGAATTCCAAGTTCGCTAATTGAGGCAGTATCAGGGATAAATCCAAGAGTATGATGAAGAACAATAGCGGCAATTTCATACCCTTGTGAATTTTTTGAAATAATATTTTCAATTAAATCTCTGTTTAAACAAGGAAAATCATAAGTTACATCGCAAAATAATGGTGTTAGCTGTAAATCCTGCAAAACCTGTAAGTAATACCGGGGAGAAAGAGCAGATATAATTACAGCTTGACCCGGTTTTACATTTAACGCTTTAAGGGCAAAATGCAGCGCAACAGCAGGGCTTCGAAGAGCTAGAGCATAATCAAAACCAATCTGTTCTTTTGCTGTTTGAATTAAAAGACGGCTGCGATCTCCTGGACCTATTTTTTCTTCCACCATAGCCGTTAAAACAGCATCCATTTCTTTGCGTCTTATAGTGGGAGAATATATTTCAATTTTCATTGATAACCTTTATTCCAAGAGCTTTTATCTCTAAAACTTTTATTTTTATTGCCTTCACTTTCTAAGATTTATCAGCCTTATCTGCGCAGCTCGGCAATTTTCTGAAGTTCTTTTGGATTAAAGAGATCTCGAATAGCCAGAATAATAAGGTAACCTTCTTCCTGACGGACAACTCCCTGGATATATTCAGCGCCAATACCTGAATGCATTTGGGGCGGAGGCTGAACCTCGTCCTTTTCTACAGTTACTACACTGGAAATCCTGTCGATTATAATCCCTAATTTCATGCCGTCAACATCGATAATAATAAAACCTGACAACAATTCATCTTCTTCGGAAGAAGCCAGTTTTCTTAAATGAAATCTTTTATGCAGATTAATAATTGGAATAATTTCACTTCTTAGATTAAATATTCCTTCTACATAAGTAGGAGCATTGGGAATAGACCTTATAGCCTGTACTCGGACAATCTCCTTGACGTCCATTATATTGACGCCATATAGTTCCTCTCCGAGCTGGAAAGTGACCAATTGTTTTGATTCGGTTTTCTTTACTTCTGTACGTATTGCCATAAACCCCCCTATTTATGTAAATGTAACATTATTTTACTAACTATTCAAGTAAATTCTACTCTCTAACCCATATTTGGCTGTATCCGAGTGAACCTAGCCGCAATGAAGCGTTATAAATGTCAACGGCTGATATTCCGGTAGCCATTACCCTGTAAACTGCGTTAGAAAATTCTATAGAAACTTCAAAACCAGCGCCTCTAAGAAGGGTAACCGCTCTATTAGCGGCATCTTGTGAGGAAAATGCTCCTATTTGCAGGCTGTAGATTTTATTGGTATTTCTGTCAGGTAAACCGGGGATTATTTGAATATCATTTGGATTTACCGGCTGAGGATTAACATCAACAGACACGGTTTGATTTAATTGTGCTTGAGAGGAAATTCTTAAGTCAGGAACAAGGGTATTAATATTTGTAGTAAATGGACGATCATCTTCGGTTTGATTGTTTACCGATGCTGCCGCCGAAACTTGATTGGATCTATTCCCGTTTGAGTTGTTCCCGTTTGAATGGTTTCCGTTAATTGATGTAGACGCTTCGCGGGCTTCTCTTGCTTCACGAGCTTCTCTGGCTTCTCGAGCCTCTCTGGCTTCACGAGCTTCTCTGGCTTCCCTAGCCTCTCTGGCTTCACGAGCTTCCCTGGCTTCTCTAGCCTCTCTGGCATCTCGTGCTTCTCTGGCATCCCGGGCATCTCTGGCTTCACGTATTTCTCTTGCTTCGCGGGCTTCTCTGGCTTCTCGAGCCTCTCTGGCTTCCCTAGCCTCTCTGGCTTCACGAGCTTCTCTGGCTTCGCGTGCTTCTCTTGCATCACGAGCATCTCTTGCATCCATAACCATTACCATCATCCATGCTAGAAATTCAGGTGAATCACTGGTTGTTGGGTTTGACGGATTATTACTATTATATGTACTTAAAAGCACCTGCATATCCTGCGGTGAAATATCATTTGGTACTGCTTGAGACTGTTGAGCTTCCGGTTCAGACCGTCTTTGTTCCGGTTCTTGCTGCTGCTGCTGTGGCTGCGGAGGAGGTGGAGGAGGCGGTTCTGGCTGAGGTTGATAAGTTTGCTGCGTTTGCGCAGCTACAGGAACCTGCTCCTGTTGAAAAACCTGCTGCACAGGTTCTGGTGCAGGTGTTGGAGCCGCTACTGCTACAATAGCAGGTTCTTCAGGAGGTATTGTTACCTGAGCAACAGCAGATGGAATATCTACAATTTGTTCTACAGGGGTAGCTGGCGCAGGACGAGGCGGAGCGGCAACTGTAAGAACAACCTGATCCCCGGCATTCATTCCCAGAGCGCTTACAGCAGCCGGTGATAAATCGATAATTCGATTCATCGACGCGCTAATGCGGCCTGTAATTGTTATTTCTACATCTCTTCCGTTGTTGGGATTAGTTACCGTTACCCTGGAATTGATTGGAAGGCTTGGATGCGATCCTACAAGACCATCTGTAGTCATTTCCTGACTTGCTGCTCCCCGTTGATTAAAATCCCCGGCTCTTTGAGCAGAAACGATTGTTACAATAAATAGGGCGCAAAATATGCCAAATATCAGCCGTTTCATTGTTATTCTTCTCCTATTTCAATCCTCCCCCCCATACTTATAATTTTAAGAAATATAGATCGTGAATGCAAGGAAATTTGAGTTTTTTTTCGAAAAAATTTAAGAAAAATATTGAATACCCCGATAATGGTGAAAAAATTTGGGCAAAAAAAAGTTTGGCAACGACCTACTTTCCCGCACCTTAGAGATGCAGTATCATCGGCGCAGGAGGGCTTGACTTCCGAGTTCGAAAAGGGATCGGGTATGCCACCTCCGCAATAGTCACCAAACATTATTAAACAATATAATTACTGAGTTTCGCTCTGCGAAACTCAAAGTTGAAAATGCGTAGCATTTTCATACGGGAACAATAATATGGTCAAGCCTCACGGCAGATTAGTATTGGTCGGCTTAACATATTACTATGCTTAGACCTCCAACCTATCGACCAGGTAGTCTTCCTGGTACCTTTAGGGGGGT
>WQYB01000035.1 GCA_009781475.1 Treponema sp. | reverse complement strand
AGAGAGAGAGAGAGAGAGAGAGAGAGAGAGAGAGAGAGAGAGAGAGAGATTTCGAATTTATGTTCATTTTTTCCATCATTGTGACTATTTTACCATTTCTATGTGAAAATTGCAAGTGCGCCTTTGCGCCTCTGCGAGATAAAAATCCAAAATGTAATTTACATCCCAACAACCAGAATATTTCCTTCATCCATTGTCGCCCAAATACCTGCTTTTTCAAGTTCATTCATGGAAAGACGCAGCCAGTACCCGAAAGTACCGGGCTCCGTGCCGTCAGGGTTCATCGCCGCCGCTCGTGCGCCGGGAAGTTTTTCAACTTCGGGTATGAGTATATTTTTGCTTGCCCAATAATCCAACGCAAAGGCATCGAGCGAAGCTGCTATTTTATTAATTTGTTTAGCGCCTGAATAACTGGAACTGGGTCCCCTTTCAACGCCGATCCAAATCATATCCATTATATTTAAAACAGGAAGCCGTGTATGAACCATCTGCGTTCCCATGCCGCCTGTTCCAACACTGTTATGAGCCCTTCTATTTGTAAGTCTATCGGAAGGTGTACCCATATAATTTTTTACAGCGCCTGTTACATAAAATCCTCCGTGCGATTTTAATACAGGCATATTTATAACTTTTAACTTTTCGCTTGCATAGTTTTGTGTATTTGTATTCCATATACCTTCTTTAAAACTTACATTGGTTCCATATTCTGTAACAAATTTTGGATATGAAATTTCAAGCCCTGTACTGTGAATTGTATCTTCTACAACAAATCCGTTTCTTGTATCTCCTGCCCTGAATTCTTGTACACGAACTGAAGTAAACTCATCCCATAAAACACCTGTTACACGATGTCCCCTGTTTTGAAAAATGCGCACAACATCCATGACAGACTGCCTGCGGTCTGCAGAGTTGGCATTTGCCCAGCTAAGACTTCCTCCGCGCCTGTCGCTGCCAAACTGTCCCTGCCCATTATCCGCGACAATAATTTCACCTGTAAAACCATCGGGGTGTTCGGCAATAACTTGAATAACAGAGCGGATAAGGTCTGTATTAGTGCCGCCGCGCTCTGCCCACTGGCAATTTATTTTTAAAATGACAACATCGTCAGGGGCGATAAGTTTATAAAAATCGATTCCATAACCCTGCATCGAACGGACAAGTCTTTTTACGCCGTCGTCAGTGCCGTCTGTATCTTCAACAAAAATTGCAGAAATAAATTGCAAAGGAGCAACTGCCGTAATTTGTGCGGACACATCGGCATCAGGTACTGTTTGCGCGGCGGCAGACTTTCTATTTGCACAGCCTGTACAAATAATCATTATAAAAAAACAAAAACCCATTAACTTAATAATTTTATTCATTCTTCACCCCTAAATGATTATAACACGCATTTACAAAATACTCACTGTCGTTAATAATACATTTATGGAAATGATAACAGAAATCTTACTTGTAGTCCTTGCTTTTATATTGCTGATAATCGGAATAATAGGCTCAGTTGTCCCGATGCTGCCGGGACCTCCTTTAAGTTTTTTAGGTTTAATGGTAATGAAATGGAGCGGACACGGAAATTTTTCTCCTTTCTTTTTATGGTTATGGGCTGGTATTGTAGTTGCCGTAACTGTAATGGATTATACCCTGCCGGCATTTATGGCAAAAAAATTCGGAGGATCAAAGGCGGCTTCCATAGGATCAGTAATAGGATTAATAATCGGTATCTTTGTATATCCGCCGTGGGGAATGCTTTTAGGACCATTTTTAGGCGCTCTGATTGGAGAGTTAATTCATAATAATAGAGATGGCGCAAAAGCGTTCAAAGTAGCTTTAGGCGCATTCCTGGCTTTCATTGTCGGTTCAGGAGCCAAGTTAATCACAACGTCATTAATTTTATTCTTTGCAATCAGAGCATTAATCAATTAATTTATCAATTAACTTTTTTGGACATTAATAATTTCCATAATTTTTTCATCAGTCCAATTCTGCCGAAAAGCACCCATATTAAAAGAATTATAATTGCCAAAATGGGAATGCCGTAAATCATAAAACCAATAATCACCACTACTGCTGAAGAAAGAAAATCTCCAAAGCCGCCGAATAATTGCATTATCCGATCACCCAAAGTGTCACCTCTGTACGAAATTACAGCGGCAGGTCCAATAATATTCAGATCGATTGTAGCATAATCTACCTGATCTGATAGATTACGTAATTGTGTTCCTGTTCTATTAATATCCCGCTGTAAATCCGCAATTCTCGATTCTACTGTAAGAATTTCCTGCATGTTTGCAGCTCTTCCCAAATATGATTGAAAAGTCCGCAATAATTCCCTTTGTGTTTCCAGCCGTCCTTCAATATCGTAATAACGTACCGTTACATCTTCCGTACTTTCGTTACGTTGAATTAATCTGCCTATATCATTTATTTCGGAAAGGAAAACATCGTATAACTGCGAAGGAACACGAAGTGAATAATAACGGTAAAATTCATCGGCAGTAGTTAAAGCCGAATACGCATTATATTTTTTTAATAAATTTTCAACAACATCATCAATGGTATCAAGATTTTCAACTCTAACTCTTATGCTTGCACGTTTTACCAGCATACGTTCTACTGCATTTGGGTTTGTTGCAGTTATATCTGTTCCGTCAGATACATCTCCAAAGGAAGTAAATGTATTTCCATTAAAACCAGTACCTTCATATGAAAAAAGATTTCTTGCACTCATTGATACCCCTGAATCATCGTAAGGTAAAGCAGGAGCACGTGAATTGAATAACATAGCTTCATAATCACTATGATCTGAAAATTGTCGGCTGTTTTCAGATATAGAAAAACCACCTTCCAAACGATTGCAGCCAAAAATTACAAGCGCTGCCAATAAAATTAAAACAATTATTTTTTTATTCATTTTAATCCCCTTTTTATATGAACAATTATATGCTTATAATTGTAACATTATTTTACACCTTTAACATCTGTTCCATTTTTATTTTTACAAGTTCGGGGTTACCGCCCTTGCCAAGTTTTTTCATAACCTGTCCCATTAAAAAGCCAAAAACTTTTTCTTTACCATTTTTGTAATCTGTAACAGAATCCTGATTTTCTGCCAAAACTGTCTTTATCGCTTCGATAACGGCATTGTCGTCACTTACCATCATAAGACCTTTTTCGGTTATGTATTTTTCAGGATCGGTATTATTTGTAAAAACTTCTTCGACAGTTTCCTTGTAAGCGCTGCGGTTTATTTTTCCGCTTGTGACAAGAGTGATTAGTGTTGAAAGTTTATCGGGGCAGAGCGTACTCTGTCCCCATTTTAAATCTTCCGGCAGAATGTTCGCATTATTCATAAGCCGCATGATTTCACCTGTGATAAGATTTGCAGTTTCGGTTGGCTGACCGCTTTTCAGCGCGACAGCTTCAAACAAATCAGAAATATTTTTATGTACGGTAAGCACGGCTGCCGATATTAACGTAATTCCAAAATCTTTTATATAACGTTCTCGTTTTTGATATGCAAGTTCCGGAAGACTTTCTTTTATATCCAAAAGCCATTTATCATCAATTAAAATCGGCGGTAAATCCGGATCAGGGAAGTACCTGTAATCCTGCGCGTTTTCTTTTGAACGCATTCCGTAAGATGTACCTTTTTCATCATCCCATCGGCGTGTCTCTTGTGTAATTTGTCCGCCGTCTTCCAGTGTTTCAATCTGGCGTTCTCTTTCATATTCAATAGCCCGCACAATCGCTTTAAACGAGTTCATGTTTTTAGTTTCAGTGCGAACGCCAAGCTCACTTCCCGGTTTTCGCACGGATAAATTGATGTCCGCGCGGATCGAACCTTCCTGCATTTTGCAATCGCAGATATCAAGATACAAAAGCGTCTCCCGCAATTTTTCAAGGTAGGCGATTACTTCTGCCGCATTGCAAAAATCGGGATTGGAAACAATTTCCAAAAGCGGAATGCCGCAGCGGTTATAATCCATCTGGCTTTCATTCGCTGTATGTACTAATTTGCCTGCGTCTTCTTCCATGTGTATTTGGCGGATGCCGATTTTCTTTTTACTTCCATCAACTTCAATTTCAAGATAACCGTCACGGCATATCGGAGCGTACAACTGTGATATTTGATAAGCATTTGGAATGTCGGGATAAAAATAATTTTTTCTGTCGAACTTGCTGTTTTTGGTTATATTACAATTAAGAGCGATGCCAAGTTTCATCGCGTATTCTAAAACGCTTCGGTTTAAAACAGGTAAAGCTCCGGGCATCCCTGAACAGACAGGACATACATGAGTATTGGGTCCGCTTCCATAAGATGTACTGCAGCCGCAAAATATTTTTGATTTTGTTGAAAGTTCTGCATGAACTTCAAGACCAATTACAGTTTCCCAATTCATATTTTTTCCCCTTTTTCCACACGGAGGCACGGAGGCACGGAGTTTTTTTCAGGTTTTTTTCTATGGTAATCTGTTAAATCTTGATATATACGAGCGATGTCAATTAATTTTTTTTCGCTAAAGGCGCTGCCGATTAGCTGTAAGCCGATTGGTAAACCTTGTTTGTCAAAACCGCAAGGAAGTGTTACCGAAGGAAGCCCGGTTAGGTTTACAGCGGCTGTAAAAATATTATCTTCGTATGTCTTCCAAATATTAATATTCGCATTTAATTTGCGTGCGCCGGCAGGCGAAACAGGCGAAAGAATTAAATCAAACCGTTCAAATAATTTAGTGTAAGTCTCTTTTATTAAAGAGCGCGCTTGTAATGCTTTTTTGTAATAGATGTCATATTGTCCCGATGAAAGTACAAATGAACCGAGCATAATCTTTCTTTTTACTTCCAAACCGAAACTTTCAGTTCTTGATAATTTATAAATATCTGATAATGTTTTTGCGTTAAGGCTGCGGTAGCCGTATTTTAAACCGTCAAACTTTGCAAAGTTGGATGAAATTTCTGCGCAGCTTATAATACTGAAAGCCGGAATCACATAATCCATAAGCGGCATTTCAAATTCTTCGATACTAACCCCTGCATTTTCAAACTCTTTTGCCGCTTCAAGAACCGCCGATTTTATATCCTCATCAATTTTATAAGAAAAATAATTTACAGGGATTCCGATTTTAAAACCGGCATTTAATCCGTCAATCGATTTATTTTTATTCAAATCAAATTCCAGCGGCTTTTCTATTGTACACATACTGTCTCTTTTATCGGGACCGCTAATTACTGACAGCAAGGCGGCGCAATCTTCGATGTTTTGTCCCATAACGCCGATTTGATCAATTGATGATGCTCCGGCAGTTATCCCATACCTTGAAACAGAACCGAATGTTGGAATAAATCCTGTAACTCCGCAATAGGAACAAGCCTTGCGAAGGCTGCCGCCGCTGTCAGTCCCAATTGCCAAAGGCACTTGTCCCGAGGCGATTGCCGCAGCTCCTCCGTCTCCTGCAATATGCGACACATTCCACGGATTTTTAACAACACCGAATGTTCCTGTTTCGCCGCTGCTGCCCAAAGCGAACTCATCCATGTTATATTTCCCTGCGATTACATAACCTGCGCTTTCCAGTTTTTCTACGACTGCGGCGTTATACACCGGTATATAGTTTTCCAGCATTTTGGAAGCATTTGTTGTTTTAATCCCTTTGGTAGAAATATTATCTTTTAGTGCAACCGCAGTTCCTTCGGGGGATTTTGTTTCTTTTAACAGCGTAATAAACGCATTAATATCTTTATCCATAAAAACCTACTCTACCGTTTTCGGTGTTATAAAAAATTCATCGTTTTTAACAGGCGCGTTTTTCAAAATTAACTCACGGTCAAACGAAGGGAGAATTACATCATCGCGAAATACATTTACATTATCAAAAGAATGTACCCGTTCATTGACGCCGTCTGTATCTAATTCTTTTATTTTTGCGATGCCGTTAATAATATCCTGTAAATCTGCCGTTAAAATATCTTTTTCTTTGTCAGAAAGTTTAAAATAGGACAGCTGCTCAAGATACGAAATAAGCTGATTATCAATTTGCATAAAAATCTCCCTCGGTAAATACTAGCAAAATTTTTAAACAAAAAAAAGGTGTTTAACCCTTGAAAAAAAAAAGATGCTATTATAGGATTAATTTTATGAAGAATATTTTTACCTTACTATTAATTGTATTTTGTTCGTTAAGTTCATTTGCGCAAGGGTCACAGGTAACAGTGGTAGTAGAAATTACCAATGTTGCAGTAAATGACGGCATAGTTTACATAACTGTTTTTGCCAACGCCAATGAATTCAGAAGAGAAGAGCCGTCTTTTCATTTTGCAGTTGAAAGCAACAGAACAGTCGTGTCACAGCAAATTACACTGCCTGCCGGTGAATATTTAATCGCCGCATTCCAGGACAGTAATAATAACGGACAGCTCGATTCAAATTTATTCGGTGTTCCAAGAGAATTAGTTGGAATATCAAACTATTCGGGAAGAGGATTTCCGTCCCGGGATTTTAACAGGCATAAAATACCTATCAACAGCTCTACAGGAACAATAACAATCGGTTTATACAAATTCTAGATTCCGTTCACCTGAAGCATTTTAGGAATACTTTATATTTGGAACGTATTTGCAATCCTGTCAGATAAAATCGGACGTGAAAAGCTGCAATATCTGTTTTATTTTTTATCATTGACAAAAATATAAAATAATGTATCATGAAAAAACAGTTAACTATATTGTTGACTTACAACTTGGAGGAAATATATGACTTTAAATTTCAAGAAAATTGTATTTTTATTGTTAATAATTGGATTCATATCCGTACAGGTTTTTGCACAAGCCAATACTGCACATCAGATTACAGGCAAGTGGGAACATGTATCCGGTGACTGGATTTGGTTTTTTGGGGATTCCGATGTAATAGAATTTAGAGCTAACGGAACTGCCATTAGTTATGATGAAGAAGAAGCAGGTAATTGGAGCATTTCCGGTCAGCAATTAACAGTTATTGACGATTATGGAAATACCTGGGTTTTTAGATTTTCAATTAGAAATAATACACTAACTATAATTGATGAAGACGGCGATGAAGGAAGATGGAGAAGGTATTGATATAATAAAATCTTTGAATGTTATGTTAAATGTAGTATATACATAAATTAATATTTCGGCTAAAATGGAGTTGTACTCCAAAATAGTCGGAAATATTAATAGAGGTTAAAATGTATATAAAAAGGCATATAGAACCTGTAGTAAAACGTTTAGCCAATCGAAAACCTGTGGTTGTATTAACAGGCGCGCGGCAAGTTGGAAAATCAACTATGCTAAAGCAAGTTTATAATAAAATTCGTTATATAACCCTAAATCGCCCGATAATTCGTCAAAGCGCAAAAGACAATCCTTCATTATTTTTTGAAGCTAATAAACCACCAGTAATTGTAGATGAAATACAAAAAGCGGCAGAGCTTTTTGATTATATTAAAGATATTGCAGACGAAGAAAAAATCAAAGGTGGTTTTTTTCTTACTGGCTCCCAAAGTTTAACATTGATGAAAAACATTAGCGACAGCCTTGCTGGACGAGCAGGTGTAATTAAACTTTTGGGATTATCTATGCGTGAAATTTCAGGAATTTCTTTCCGCGAACCATTTTTACCATCGATAGATTTAATAAAAAAAATAGAAAAAAACGGTATTAATTTTAACTATACGAAAATTATATCTAACATCCATAAAGGTTTTTTTCCGGAGCTTTATGAAACCGAAAGTAATTTGTATGATGTTTCTGATTTTTATAGTTCATATTTTCAAACATACATAGAAAAAGATATTAAAGATGTTTTAAACATTAAAGACGAATTGGCGTTTATTAAATTTGTAAAAACTGCAGCTTCGCTTACAGGTGAAATGTTAAACATTTCAACCATCGCTGAGGCTTGCGGAAAAGATGTAAAAACAGTTCAAAGATGGCTTTCTGTTTTGGAATCATCAGGACTTATCTATTTATTGGAGCCGTATCATAACAATTTTAACAAGCGGCTCATAAAAGCGCCAAAGCTGTACTTCCTTGACACAGGACTTGCTTGCTGGCTTTTGGGCTGGAACACGCCTGAACAACTGACAAATGGTGCAATGTGGGGACATATATTTGAAACATTTGTATTTGGTGAAATTTTAAAAAGTTATTATAATGACGGACTTGTAAAACCGCCGCTTTATTATTACCGCGATAAAGACAAGAATGAAATTGATCTGTTAATTTTAAATGGAGAAACATTACATCCAATAGAAATTAAAACTTCAAGTGATCCAACAAAAGTTATGATAAGTGCTTTTCGCTGTATAGAAAATATTCCGGGAAAAAAGACAGGAACAGGAGCTGTAATATGTCTCGCTAATGAACGGCTTCCGCTTACAGATAATGTTTGGATTTTACCTGTACATTTAATTTGAATATTGAATGTAGTTTTATTTTAAAAAAATTATTTTGGTAGTATTGACAAATATCTCAATTTTAATACAATAAATATAAAATAGATGGATGCCAATATGAACAAAGAAGAAATCTTATTATTTATAATGGACGGCGATGTTGATATATCAAAACTGAAAGTTATGCTTTCAGATATGAACTCTGTTGATATTGCTGAAATTATGGAATATCTTGAAAAAGATAAGTTTATCCAGTTGTTCAGGATTTTACCAAAAGCCATAGCGTCCGATGTTTTTGCAAATATGGAAAGCGATCGTCAGCAGGACATTATCGAAGCTATTACCGATTCGGAAATAAGCGAAATTGTAAATAAATTATTTGTTGACGATGCTGTAGATTTTATCGAAGAAATGCCTGCTACAGTTGTTAAACGTGTTTTACAGAACGTCCAGACAGAAAAACGAAAAATTATAAATCAGTTCCTTCAATATCCTGATAATTCAGCCGGCAGTATTATGACTACTGAATATATTAATTTGCGCGAAGAAGTCTCGATACAGGAAGCTTTTGAAATTATCCGCAGAACAGGTTCCAAAAAAGAAACTGTTAATACCTGTTATGTGATAAATACTGACAGGCTGCTTTTGGGTGAAGTGACAGCCAGAACATTAATACTTTCTGATCCTCAGGAAAAAATCGGCAATATAATGGATACAACACCTGTTTTTGCAAATACAACAGACGACAGAGAAATTATTGCTGATCAATTTAAAAAATATTCACTTTTAGCAATGCCTGTAGTTGATAAGGAACGGCGGCTTGTCGGTATTATTACTGTTGACGATATTATGGACGTCATTGTCGAAGAAAATACCGAAGATATCGAAAAGATGAGCGCATTGAATCCTTCTGATGATCCTTATATGAAAACCGGTATATTTATATTGGCAAAAAACCGCTTTTTATGGCTTTTGATTTTGATGCTTTCTGCGACAATAACAGCAACTATTATAGAAGGTTTTGAAAATAGCCTGGCTCTTATGCCGATTCTTGTAGCATTTATACCAATGCTTATGAATACCGGCGGCAACTCAGGCTGTCAGTCATCAACTCTTATTATCCGCGGTATGGCATTAGGTGATATCCGATTAAAGGATTTTCTTCGTGTATACTGGAAAGAAATCCGTGTCGCTTTGCTTTGCGGGATTGGTCTTGCGATTGTTAATTTCGGGCGTATTTATGTAATGAACGGCAAAAATATTTTTCTTGCATTTACTGTTTCTCTTGCTTTAATTTGTACTATTCTAGTCGCAAAATCTTTAGGCGCTCTTTTGCCTATGCTTGCAAAACGCATTGGAATAGACCCTGCGATGATGGCAGCTCCTGTTATAACTACATTAGTGGATGCAGCATCGCTTGTAATGTATTTTTCGTTTGCAAGATTAATTTTGGGACTTTAAAAAATCCGGTATTTAAAAGGTTTCAGCTAACAGCATTCGCTTGCCAGAATATCACCAATACCTTCTAATTCAGGCATTTGTGTATATAACGGTTTATTTATTCCCGCAAATCTTTTGTCATGTTCCATTACAAGCATAAATAATATATTTAATTTTTCCGCAAAAAGTTTTACATTTTGCGGAAAGTTATCCATGATTGTCTGACGATATTGCCTGTCAGGAACGTCAGGGTTATCTTCGATTATAAGTTTACTTTTAATTACCGTTAATCCGCTTTGAATTGTTTCGATAAGACGGGTACATGCGGCTATTTGTTTGTATAAATCATCTAACGGAAAACCGTTACGGCGGTACATCTCAAGTTTTTCTGTAAAGGATTCAATATGATTCCATGTACTCCTGTCTAGATAAAGCTGCCGCATTATAGGGCGTAAAACTCGATTTGCGATATTTAAATGATAATGATAGCCGATTCGTTCAGCCAATATCGTTATATTGTCATCTCTAATTTTTTCCAAAACATCCTCCTTTTTCATATTAACAATAATGCAAGGGGATGACAAGTAAAAACTACAAAACACAGATATTAAATGCTTAATAATTATAAAAAATTAATTAAATTTTAATTAAAACACCATCCCAGGGCTGCAATACACCGTTAAATTTTTCAATTCCTGATGCGCTGGCAATTAATTTTCCGTTAAAATGAGTTAAAAATCTTTTTTCAATTTTTACCGTTTTGCCGGAAAAATTTAAAGCGATTGTACAAAGCTCATTTTTTTTACCATCATGTATCAGCCTGCGCTGATAAATCATATACCGGCTATCAGCGCAAATAGGTAAAAATTCCCCGTAAACAAGACAGTTGTCATCTTTACGCAAAGATATTAACTTTTTGTAAAAATTTAATATAGAATCTGCATCATTTACCTGTGAATTATAATTAATATATTTGTAGTTTTTATTAACAGCAAGCCAGGGATTTCCGCTGCTAAAACCGGCGTTATCACTTTCATCCCATTGCATCGGAGTGCGGCAGTTGTCACGGGAACTTACCTTTATTATTTTCCAGCGAAGAAAAGCAGGAACAAGGAATTTTTTCATCAATCTATTCAACCCATGACTTTCTACATCATTAAGATCGTTTATATTTTTATAATCAAAATTTGTCATTCCAATTTCTTGTCCCTGAAAAATAAACGGAGTGCCGCCTAAAGTTAATTGAAACAATGCAAGCATTTTAGCGCTTCGTTTCCACAACTCACCATGTTTATTAAAATCCAGCTTTTTTTTCGCCGCTCCGAAATGCGAAACAATCCTTGTTTGATCGTGATTTTCCAGATATACAGCGTTCCAATCAAGGTCATCCTGCCATTTTGCTATTATAAAAAGCAGTTTTTCTGCATTGAATTTTTTCGGAATGAAACGCGCAACACGCCTGTCTACCTCTAAATGATCAAAAAAGAAAAGCATATCAAGCTCTTTGCGGTTTTCGTCACATAACAGTTTAGCATCGTCAACATCGACAAAAACCGTCTCCCCTACCGTAAAACAATCATACTTGGATAATACATCACGGCGCAGCTCCCGCAAGATTTCATGATTTCCTTCCTGGGATAAATAATGCTCAAGACCTTGTACAATTATATTTTTCTTTCCGTCTGCAAGGCTTGTTTTATAAATAATATTAATAACATCACAGCGAAAGCCATAAGCTCCTTTGTCCAGCCAAAAACGCATAATATTTTTAACTTCTTCAATTACTTTTGGATTTTTATAGTTGAGATCAGGCTGTTTTTTATCAAACAAATGAAGATAATACTCACCGCTTTTATCATCATATTCCCAGGTCTGTCCTGCGAAGAAACCCGTCCAGTTATTCGGTGGTTTTTTGCGCCCGCGTTTATCGACTTTTCCCGGATGCCATATATAATAATCCCTGTAAGGACTTTTCGGATCTCGGCTTTTTATAAACCATTCATGTTCATCGGAAGTATGATTAATCACAAGATCCATAATTATCCGTAAACCGCGTTTTTTAGCTTCCGCAAAAAGCCTGTCCATATCTGCCATTGTTCCGAATTTAGGATCAATCGAATAATAATCGCTTATATCATAACCGTTATCGGCATCAGGAGATTTATAAACAGGTGAAAGCCAAATAACTCCGGCTCCAAGGTCTTTAATAAAATCAAGACGCGAAATAATTCCCGGAATATCGCCAATACCGTCATTTGGAAATTCTGTGTCAGCGGAATCCTGAAAACTACGGGGATAAATTTGATATACAACGCTATTTTTCCACCACATAAACCCTCCAAAATAAAAGATTAGCACAAATTTTCATTTTTTTCCATTCTCAGTCATGCAAAACAGCATGTCTGCGCCATATATAAGTATGAAAAATTTAACTTTTTTTATTACTTTTCTTTTATGCGGCTGGGTTATCTTCGCTTCTGAAGATTTTCAGGTAAAAGATCCATTAAAAGATCAACTAAAAGATCAATTTAGCTGGAATTTTCTGTGGCTAGGTTCCTGGGAAGAATCGGTATCTACTCAATTAAGGGGAATTTTAAATAACAGCGTGGAATTTAATTTGGATATTTTGCCTATCGATTTAACGCTGCGAACACAAATTCTAGATAGGCGTCCTTTAACATTTGAGAATGATTCATTTGAATGGAACGAAATCTGGGGTGATCCCGAAAAATGGATCACAAATTATACTTTGGGTTTATATCATAATACTACAGGTTCAAGGCTTTTGTACGGAGTACTGGATGAATCCGGACTCCCTGCACGAATCCGCAATCCCTGGTTAAGGTCTCCTGCATACCCTGAAAATCATAAACCGGTATCTGCCGATTTAAAAACAGCAGCATCAAGTACAAAAGAGGATGAAGTCTATCTTTACATTTCCAGTCCTTTTTTCGAATTATCCCCCAATATAAAATTAAGGGGCTTTTTTTCCGCTCAAACAGAGGTCGAGGCATTTACTCCCGCTCTTTGCGCAGGATTGGATTTTGCATTAACGAATAAAACAAACCTGCTTTTAGATGTATTTTATACGGGGGAAACGCTTTCTCCCACTAAAAATAATACCTGGTTTTCCGATCCTCCTCCTTTACCGCAGCGGGATTTTAATCTTTACGCCGCAGGTTTTCTCTTTTCCAACCCCGCATTTTCTATCAGTTCCGATTTTGCCTTATCTGATACTTTCGCCTGGGGTATGGATATTTACGTAAATTTGGGATTTTCCTTTTCACCTCTTTTACCTGTAGGGACAAGAGCTCGTCCTTTATTGGTTTCATTCGCGGCAGACGGCTCGGGAGAACGATTTGTTAACAGGGACGGGGTAATTTTAAAAGAAGGTTTCAGAAGTGCCGTAAAAGTTGAATGGAAAGAAAGATATAACGCGCTTTTAAGGTTTGATACTGTCCTTAGATCACCTGGGATAAACGAAGATTTTAACCGCAGTTCAACAGGTTTTTACTGCCGTTTTCCTTCCCCGGCACGCAGCAGAAATGATTTTTTCCGCTTCACAAGAATATCATTATCCGCTGAGCGAAATGCGGAAAATAATCAGAAAATTACAGATATTTATTCGGGTACATTGGCATTCAGATTAAATTTGAAGCAAATAGGTATCGAAAACTTTTTTACCGAAAAACCATTTGGAATAACATTTTCAGGTTCAATTAAAGGGCTTTCAGCGTCAGAAAATCCGTCTTTTTATCCTATTTTTGATACACCGGTATCATGGGTTTCAAATTCGCTCGGTTGTGAAATTAGCTGGTCGCCATGGATACTGCAGGTAAGATCAAAAATAGGTTTTACATCATTTGCAGAAAAGGACGGAAAATGGGATTATTCAATTAATGTCTCGGCTCGTATGAATAAAGGGAGGTTAAGTGTAAAAGCCTCCTCCGGGGATTTTCCGGAGAAATGGAACTTTAGCGCATCGTGGCGGCTCGAAATTTACTAAAATAAGCAAAAAAAATGATTATTTTACTTCCCTTTTTAGGTGAATATATAGTATCATTATATATATAGTAAATTTTAGGAGGTTCTATGCCTGCCGGTGTAACAATTATGGTTGTTGACGATTCAAGAATAATGAGGAACACTGTAAAAGGTGTCTTCTCGGGGGTAGACACTGCCTGTAACTTTATTGAAGCAAAAGACGGTGAAGAAGCACTTGCACTGCTTGAAACACAAACTGTAGATCTTATTCTGCTTGATTGGAATATGCCAAGATTATCGGGGATTGATTTCCTGAAACAGGTTAGGGCAATGGATCAGTATAAAGATTTACCCATTATTATGGTAACCAGTGAGGCTGCCAAGTTTAACGTAATTGAAGCGTTAAAACATGGAGCCACTGATTATATTACAAAGCCGATAAAACTTGATTTATTCAAGAGTAAATTGGCAAAACTACGCTTATTCAGGATGTAAACATGACAGTCGAATTACAAAATTATGTAGAACCATTTGTAGAAGTAACAGTCAGCACTTTTAAAGAATTTGTTGGCGTGGATGTTATACCAAGGCATCCGCACTTTTTGGACCCGGACAAGGGATTTGAATGGGATATCTCTGCGGTTATCGGACTTTCCGGTATTGTAAAAGGAGCAGTAATTGTCTCCATGAAAGCTGATCTGGCATTAAAATTGACAGATTTACTTGCCGGTGAGGGTCACACAGAAATTGACGCCGATGTTGTAGACGCTATCGGTGAAATTAATAATATCATAGCCGGTAATATAAAGCCGAAAATCCCAAATGGGGATAAGATCGTTATATCAATTCCTACGATAATAAAAGGAAAAGAACACTCAATCGCATGGCCTTCAAGACAAACTCGTATTCTTTGTATTCCTCACAAGGCGTTCGAAAACGATATCTTTCATCTAATGGTAGCAATAGAACTTGAACCCGAAAAATAAAAACGAGGGATTATAATGAAGCATGTTTTTGTGTTCGATTCAAAAGCATTCTATAACCAGCAGTGGAAGATGGACAATATTCTTGACGGTATTGGGCAGTATTTCAGAACACAGGAAAACTTAAGTTTTTCTATACAATATTCCAGATACCGCAGGAATGCCATAGGTATAATTCAGGACGAAATTGAAAAATCAGATCCCGGGGAAATAATCAGAATATATGCCATAGGCGGCGAAGAAATATTTTTTGATTGTTTAAACGGGGTTGCTCATTTTCCAAATACCCAAATTGCTCTGGTTCCTTTCGGCGAAACAAATAACTTCTTAAAAATCTTCGGTGATGACAAAATAGAAATTTTCAAAGACATACCGCAGCTTGTTCAATCCGAAACAATTTCTACCGATGCAATCAGATGGGGTATAAATTACGCTTTAAATTCCTGTTACATAGGAATGAATTCCGCAATTACAAAAAAGATAAAAGATATAAAATCGACATTAAACAAAGGCAGCTTTGTTTTTTTTACAAAAGTTTCATCTTTTGCAAATTATATTCTTACGGCTTTTGACAAGCAGCTTGCAGCAAGAAAGTATATAATTTCCATCGACGATGTAGATTACAGCGGCAGTTACAGTCTTATCCATGTAGCAAATACTCCGTACTACAACGGTAAAAAAACAGGCGCTTCTGATGCTACTCCTGACGATGGGCTTTTGGATATAGCGCTTATTAAAGCAACGCATCCTATGGCAACGCTTTCTGCAATGAGAAGATATTCAAAAGGCAAACGTTCAAGAAATTGTTTAATAATCCAGGGTAAAAGAATAACAGTCAAATCCACAAATCAATTATGGATTCAATTGGATAATGATTACATTCAGGATACTGAAATTACATTGAATGCAATTCATCATGCAGTTCAAATGGTAGTACCGAAAGGTTTTACATACCCGATTGGCGCAATTGAGGCTCTTTAAGGATGGCGGAATAAATGGCTTTAAAGAAAACAAATACTACTAAAACCAGAAAAATCGCAAATATCACGTCTATTGTTTTGTATTTCTTTATAACCGCTGTATTTATATTTGAAACAACAATAGCCAGAATGCCTATAAACTATGTTTACGCTGTTCCTTTAATGCTTCTGGCTTTAATAGTATTAACAGTAATAATACGAAACACGATAAATCATTATAAATTGGCGTTTAACGTACCTTTTGCTTTATATCTTTTTTACACAGCTTTGATGATTTCTTTTGACTGGAAAACCAACCATTATCTTCTTGTTTACCTTGCGTTATGTGCCATCAGCTGTATATACTCGCATTTTAACAGAACGCTCACCTTTATTATTATAGTAAATATTATAAACGCTGTTTTGATAATAAATAATCCTGATATTTACAGCTTTAATATACCGTTATTTCTTACATTATTAAACTGGGGTATCAGTTTATTTGCAAGTATTATCATGTTAGTCCTTGCAAGAGCCGCTACAATTCATTTAGACAGGGCTTTGGAGCATCAGCAGTCATTTATGGATCTTCTCGATTCTACGGAAAACTATGTAGCGATGGTTAATGAACAAAATGAAGTTGTTTACGCAAGCAAAACCCTGTCTCAATTAAGTAATACAGAAGATCCTTCCCTGGTTCAGGGAAGACCTCTTATTGACCTTTTCCCGGGCAAAAGTTTAAAACTCTATGCCGGCAAGATGCTCAAAGAAAAAGACAATTACGCCGAAGACTGGGAATTTTCTTTAAGCGGGCAAAAAAGGTATTTTAAAGCCGCTTCACACGGACTGCGCGGAGGAAGCAGCGGCGCATTAATATCATTATACGACATGACCCACCTTGCCGAACGTGATGAAATCGCTGTCATGAAAGACTCAATGAAAATCGGGCTCTTTTTTATGGACAGCAACTTTATTATTCAAGACCATTATTCACGGTATCTTGAGGAAATGTTATCTGACACCAAACTTTTTGGAAAATTATTTACAGATATAATTTCCGATTCTGTAAGCACAAACGAATTAAACGCAATAACCGATTATTTTAAAATGGTTTTGGAAAGGTCTTACGATCAAGACATGCTCGATGACATAAACCCGCTGCACGAGCTTCACTATGTAAATAAAACAACCGGAGACAGAAAAATATTCCAGTTTGACTTTGCGACTGTAGAGCGCGGAAAGGGTGAAGTATTTATACTCGCAACCGTATACGACATAACAATCAGGGTGGAATTGCTTCAAAGATTGGCAGAAGAAGAATCAAGGCGTCAGGAAGAAATGCAGGCTGTCTTTGAACTTATTCAGGTTGATCCCGGTACTTTCAATGATTTCATGAAAGACATGGAATACGAACTTAGCACTATCGCCAATATACAAAAAAATGAAGCGTTATCTGCGCATGAATCACTTGTTAAAATATACCAATCTGTTCATGCAATAAAATCAAACGCTGTAATTTTAGGATTAAATATCTTCGGCAAAAAAGTACATAACCTGGAATCCAGAATTAAAAAACTGCGTGAAATGGAAGGTAATGTACCTTTTGCAGAAATGCTTAATCTTACAATGGAAATAGAAAAAATAATCAAGGAAAAAGAAGGATTTAAAGATACAATCGCAAAACTGCAAACTTATGCCGGCGGAAACAGAACAGCCGTTCAGGAAAAACAAAATGTAAAAGTACTTCTGGAATCTTTATCCAAAACAACAAGTAAAGCTGCCAATGATTTGGAAAAACAGATTAAATTTATAGCAACAGATATAGACGCTGATGCAATAGACAAAGGTCCTCGCCGTGTAATGAAAGAAATCCTTATGCAGCTTATCCGAAACTCAGCCGTCCATGGAATTGAATCACCTGATGATCGAAAAGCCAAAGGCAAAAACGAAACGGGTGTAGTAAAACTTTCAATTAAATTATCAGATGATAAAAATTACATACTGATTAGATTTATCGACGACGGTCAGGGTTTAAATTACAAAAGGATTGCGGAAAAAGCCCTAAGCCGCAAATTAATTAAAAAAGAAGACATCACTAACAAAGACATGCTTATAAAAGCGATTTTCTCTCCTGGTTTTAGTACCGCAGAAGTGGAAGGTGTTCACGGCGGCAGAGGCATCGGTTTAAACCTTGTACGTGATCGCATAAAAGAAATAAACGGTTCGATAAAACTGCGCTCTGAAGACGGCAGAGGAGTAATTTTCCTTGTTACTCTTCCTGTTGGCGAAGATAAATAAAAACCTAATCCTTAAATTGATCTGAAACTCTTGTAAATATTTCTATCAAAGACGGATCAAACTGGGTTGCGTTTCCTTCAATAATTATTTTAACCGCTTCTTCGTGAGTATTCGCTTTTTTATACGGACGATCCGAAACAAGCGCATAATAGACATCAGGTATTGCCATAATACGCCCCAAAAGCGGAATATCCTGCCCTTTTAACTTATTCGGATAACCTGTTCCATCCCACCTTTCATGATGGCTTTCTATAAATATTTTTGCGTATTTCAAAAAATCACTTTCATTTGTAAGTGCAGAAATTTTTTCTACAATTTGTTTTCCTAAATTGGTATGCGCTTTCATGTATTCAAACTCATCAATATCCAGTTTTCCCGGTTTTTTAAGAACATCGTCTGTTAAAAATATTTTACCGACATCATGAAGCTGACTTGACTGAACAAGATATTCTACATTCCAGTCTTTTGTTTCTTCACTGTAAATTACGCTTTTACTTACCTCTTCCAGCATAATCCGCAATCCGCGCTGCATCCTTTCTATTTGCCTGCCTGTAATGTCATCACGGTATTCAATAAGATCTGCCATTGTTATTAAAAGCGCTTTTTGAAGATCTAAAATATCCTGTGTTTTTTCATTTACCATTTTTTGAAGATTCTCGTTAAAAAATTTAAGATCAGCGGCTTGCTTTTCAAGAATTTTCTTTTGACTCTGTAATAATAATTGCAGCTCAATTCGTTTCAAAAGAAGCGGCGGATGTATTGGCTTAGATAAATAATCCCTTGCCCCGAGGGAAAATGCAGTAAGTTCAGATGTTATTTCAGTATATGCGGTAAGGAATATTACAGGAATATCAGCCGTTTCCTGCCTGGATTTTAAAATTTTTATAGTTTCATAACCGTTTATTTCCGGCATATCAATATCAAGCAGGATTAAAGCAGGGGTATTATCTTCCAAAAGAGAAAAAAGTTTTTCAGCGGAGGGAGCTGTTGCAACAGAATATTTTTCAGATAAAATATTCTTTCCGATACGCAGATTAGCGGGGTTATCGTCAACCATAATAATAAGTTCTCTAGCAGCATCCATAATCTTTTTATTCCTTTGCCTTTATAAGATAAGCTAATGTTTGCTGTTTAGCAAATCCTCGATGATTTTTATCGCTTTTTCAAACTCTGTCATTAAAATGTTTTCTGAAATTTTTTCTATAATGTCTTTTGTTTTTTCATTCATTGACAAATGACTGATTTCGTTAATAATAATATCAATATTATCCGCTTTTTTTGATCTTAGTTCAATTTCAAGCCTTTGCAGCAATAAAATTAATTTACTATTATAAATATCATACGTAATGCCGTTGTTATTTGACGGTTTATCCGCTTCAAGAGCGGCATCTATCCTTGAAATTAATGCGGTAAGTTTTATAAAAAATCTTTCAAGGTTATCTTTAATATATGTTTTATCGTTTTCTCTGCCGGCAACTTCCAGCTTGGCAGCTTCGGCTGATACATACTGCGCTCCAATAGCCGCCGCAGCGCTTTTTACGGCATGAATATAAACAACGAATGTTGACAATGATTCATCATTTGCTAAAGCCGGCATTGTTTTCATACGTTCTAGTGAATCTTTGCAGAATATTGACAGAACCGCTATGTACCCTTCTTTTGTACCGCCTGTCATTTTTATTCCTTTTTCAGTATCAATTCCTTCTATTTTTAAAATACTGCCGTTATTGTTTGAATTGCCGTTAATAATATGATTATTTATTACCGA
This sequence comes from Treponema sp., assembly GCA_009781475.1. GTDB lineage: Bacteria > Spirochaetota > Spirochaetia > Treponematales > Breznakiellaceae > WQXQ01. The sequence continues at coordinate 7,034 of WQYB01000035.1, read as the reverse complement.
ACCGTCTTCTCTTTTATCTTTTGATATCCATCTGCATAAAATATCGTCTAATGCGGAAACATCTATTGGTTTCGCAAGGAAATCATCAAAATTTTTCTCTATAAACATTTCCCGGACTCCAAAAACAGCGTTTGCGGTTAATGCCACTATTGGAGTTCTTTTATTTTTACTATCTTTTTCAAGGTCACGAATTACCGATGCCACTTCGATACCATCCATTTCCGGCATCATGTGATCCATAAAAATAACATCATATTCATTTCGTTTAAATAATTCAATTGCTTCCAATCCGTTAAGACATATATCAACTGTTGATTGATATGGAGCGAGTAAACCTTTTGAAACTCTTAAGTTTGTTTCAATATCATCGACAACCAAAATTCGGGCTTCAGGAAACGCATAACGGATAATATTTGAAATATCCCCGCCGGAAATACTTTTTCTTTCTTCTTTTCCGTTTAAAATGTTGGCAATTGACAATGATTGAATCGGCAGAGAAACAAAACGTACATCGGGAATAAATGCTTCAGTACCCCACTCTACCATTAAAGCAAGCGGCGGTTTTTTGCCGCCAGGGTAGTTTGCATCCGGTTTATCCATCACTTTCATTATCTTTTCATATATCCCATAACCTGAAAGCACTAAAGTCCATTCTTCTTTAAACAACGCTTTTTTAAAATCTTCAATATTGGTAACCATAGTGTGATGAACGCCAAGATTTCTTAATGACCAGCAAATTGATTTTGCGTAAACAACACGTCCTTCAAAAACCAGTACCTTTTTTTTATCGGCGTTATCTACAGCGGCAAAAGGTTCAGATGTATCTATACATTGAGGAATCGACACATTAAATATACTTCCCTTGCCGTATTCACTATTCATGCTGATGTTTCCGCCCATTAAAATACACAATCTTTTTGTAATCGCTAATCCAAGACCGGTTCCGTCCAAATTGCGGTTTCTCTTTAAATCTACCTGGACAAATTCACTGAATAACTTTTTTTGATCTTCGGGTTTTATTCCCCTGCCTGTATCAGCAATGGAAAAATCCAGCCATACTACATTTTCATCACAAGTTCGCACGGAAATAGTTAAACTGATAAATCCTTTTTCAGTATATTTTGCCGCATTTGAAAGCAGGTTAAGTAAAATCTGCCTTATTCTCGCTTCATCTCCAAATAAGCTATGCGGTATTTGCCCGTCAATATTTGTGTAAAACCGGATTGGTTTATTTTTAAGACGCGTGCGGATAATGTTTACAGTATCATTAATTAAGGAAGCAAGCAGATATCTTACATTGATCAGTTCAATTTTACCCGCTTCGATTTTTGAAAAATCCAATATATCATTAATAATCGAAATAAGATTGTTACCCGCCTGTTTAATATCTTGCGCATAACTTCTAGCCTCGTCCGAAAGATCGCTTCGCATTAATAATTCCGCCATTCCTGTAATAGCGTTCATGGGGGTGCGGATTTCGTGACTCATGCTTGCCAGGAAACTGCTTTTTGTACGGTTAGCCATTTCCGCTTCTTCTCTTAATTCTACAAGACGGCGGTTTTGCGTTCGTATTTCATCTACTATATTAAAAACATACTCACCTGTTTTTTCAACATTATTTTGATAAACAATAAGCATTCTTTCTATATCTTCTTTGGAGATATTTGATTGTTCTATCATTGCTCCCAGCGTCAATCTGATACTTTCAAAATTCGCAAGAGCTGTTTCATCATTTTCAGCATCCATACTGCCTTTAAGATAGGAAATAGTGATGTTTAAAAGTTCACTTCGGCTTACAATATCAAAAACCAAAGATTTTAATTTACTGTCTGTATAGTGAAAAAGACGTTTTGCTTTATAAGGATCTGTCATCCCTTCTTCTGGTAATGTTCCAAAAAACACAGCTGTTAAAGTTTGATTATGATGCGTAAATAATTCTTCGCCATAGGTATTAAAACCAATCATCGGATATTTACTAAAAACATTATTAAATGAATCAATTAAATCTTTTTCGACAAGTTCCAAATGACGCTGAACACAATTAAAAAGAAGGCAACCCTGTATTCCGGGCAGGAATTGCGATGCAATTCTAATACTTGCTTGAGCGTTTTCAATTATGTCACCCTGCTTAAGAAGAAAAACTTTTGTTCCGGCTTCTATATAACAATAAAATTGAAGTCCAGTACCGCCGACAACAAGGTTTGGACTGCGGATATAAACACTATCACCTAGAATTAGTCCCAAAGGATGTCTTGCAAATACTTCCATTGTAAGGTCTTTAACATTTTTTACACCGACATTCCTTGCGTAAAATTCCGCCGCAGGTTCTCCGTTTATTTCCCAGGCAATACGCTTCATAATTTCTACACGGGTAATTGTAAAGGATGTATCTGTCGGAAGGTAATGCACATAATGATTAAAGAAAAAAGGAATTTTCATTTTTAGAATAACAGCAACAAGTCCGTCAGAAGAAATTTTATCATTGGCGCAAACTTGTGTTCCTGTGAATGTCATCTCGTCAGCGGCAGCTCCGCCGATAAAAGCCATATTAAGGTCTTTTTCCATTGTGAATTCTTTTATAATTAATTCACCAAGGCACAAGCCGTCAAAAAATATAATTCCAAGATATTCATCGGGATTTATTTGATGCCCTTGCGTTTTATGTTTTAAATCTTTAATGGCATTGTGAGCTGTTAAAGTAGGATCTTTTTTTACTCCTTCCTGGAATGTAACATAAGATTCATCAACTTCATCGCCGGAAAGGGACATGATTGTAATACCTGTTTTGACAGCGCCGTTACTTGACCAGCCGCCATGCATTGAAGCGCCGATACATACAGCACCGGGAAAGGTTTCTGTAAGTTCTTTGTGGATTTGGTGTTTTTCTAAAGACAACGAGAAAAAATAAATTACTGCTTTTACATTGGGTTGCCCTATCCCGTCTATTATCCGCTTAATGTCCCACTCTTTAAGCGAAGTAACTTTTACAGCCATTTTTATCCTCAAGATAATATTAACACAAGATTTGCAAATTTTACAGTAGTGACTGTTATCTTTTTGAGGTATACTGAATTATGCCGAATGTATTAATAACCGGAGCTGATCGGGGATTTGGTTTAATTCTGTGTAAAGAGTTTCTTTCTCGGGGCTGGACTGTCTTTGGCGGCAAGTTTTTACAAGGTTTTAACCTGATTGAACAAGAATGTGAAAAAAACCGCGCTTTACACGCTGTTCCGCTGGATGTAAGTGATATATCCTCAATTAAAAAATCTTACGATTTTATCGCCGGAAAGGCAGATTCGCTTGATATGCTTATTTCCAGCGCTGCTTTAATGGGTGAAGTAAAATGCAGTATTGACGAACCCCCGATGGATTTAAAGGCTCCCTGGAACAGTTTCGCCGTAAACGCTCTAGGTCCCATCCGTATGATAGAACAATTTTTACCCTTATTGGACAAAGGAAGCAAAAAACGCCTTTGTTTTGTTTCATCCGAAGTATCCTGTATTGTACTTATGAAACACCGCCCGGGAAACAGTTACCCTTATCCTATGAGTAAAACTTCTCTTAATATGGGTGTGCGCCTTATGCACAATTTATTATATCCGCAAGGTTATACATTCCGTTTATATCATCCGGGCTGGATGAAAAGGCAGGAACCTGACGGAACACTGGGAGAGTTTGGGGCGATAAACCCGGCTGACACTGCCGCTCACGCCGCTAAATTTTTTGATACAGATTTAAAGGACGAACACAGAATGGTTATGTGCGATTACTTAGGTCAGGAATGGCCATTCTAAGGAAATAAAATGAAAGTTGTATTAATTACAAGTCTTGAAAAAGAATTTGATAAAAAACTTGCAAGAATTTTCGCAAGAGAAGGTTATAAAACATACGCAATAGGAAATGAAAAAATAAACGGTGTTGCACTTTTGCCTTCAGAATTAAAAGAAGCTGCCGCCACGATTCAAAATGAATCAGGTTTAATAGATATTTATATTGATGTAAGCGACAAGCGAAGCTCTCAGGATAATTTCGATGTTCGAAGCGGTATAAACGAACAAGTCATGCGCGAATTGTATAATGCAAATGTAATTAAACCAATGTCTATGTTGGAAACTTTTTTCCCGCTTTTGGAAACAGGGCAGGGAAAGCGAATATGTTATATTACTTCAGCACAGGCAAGTATTAACGAAACAAAAGATACAAACGGATATGCATACAAGATGGCAAAAGCGGCTCTTCATAATTTTCTGCAAATTACACGAAATGCTTTAGCGCCTAAAAATTATACTATCAGGGTTTATGATCCAATGGACAATGAAATCAGCGCTCAATCTTCTGCAGAAGCGGCATTTAATTATTTTACACGCGGGAGAGGCGTTGAAAGGGGAGATGAAAAACGTGATGATGAAAATAATCTTGTCTTCCGTGACGCATACGGAAAACAGCATGCGTGGTAATTCAATATGAAAACATTGTGGCGTATAGCCAAGGAAGCAGTCAGGTACAAAGGCTGGCTTTTTTTGGCAATCCTTGGAACATTTTTATTAACAGGTGTAAATCTAATAGCTCCCCGTATTATGGCGAGTATGACAGGTCTTGTCGCAGAAGGAGTAACGGAAGAAAAATTAATCACTATCATTTGGATGGCAGGCATTTTACTTATTTTATTTTTGGTACGAATCCTTTTTAGATTTTTAAACAGTTATTGTTCGCACAAAGCGGCATGGAGGCTGGTACTAGAACTTCGTATGAAAGCATACAATGCTATACAGTCTTTTTCCATGGATTACTTTCATAACAAACAAACAGGCGAACTTTTAAGCCGTGTAATGAATGATGTCGCCACATTTGAACTTATTTATGCGCATATAACGCCGGATATTATTACAAACTTTGTTACCCTTACAGGCGTTACGATAATTTTATTCAGCATCAATCCTCAGCTTGCTCTCATTACATGTATACCAATTCCTCTTATTTTAATTTCCGGATGGTTTTTCAGCAAAAAAGTACGTCCCAATTTTCAAAAAATGCAAAAATCACAAGGCGAGCTTTCAGCACAATTACAAGATAATTTATCGGGTATACATGAAATACAGGCATTCAGCCGTCAGGCTTCGGCTTCCGATAAAGTATTAAAAAAAGGTGAAGATTTTACACGTAACATGCTTCGCGCTTTAAAACTAAACGCTGTCTTTCACCCTAGTGTCGAGTTTTTGACTTCAATCGGCAGTGTTATCGTTGTCGGATTCGGAGGGTACTATGCATATAAAAATCAATTATCAGTTTCTGATGTTGTAGCTTTCCTTTTGTACCTCGCTCTTTTTTACGCTCCTATTACTGGTCTTGCTTCACTTTTGGAATCTGCACAACATTCACTTGCGGGAGCTGAACGTGTCATCGAAATTCTGGATGCTCCCAACAGTATAAAAAATAAACCCGATGCTGTAAAAATCGGAAAAGCGCAAGGCAGCATTTCATTTGAAAACGTAAGTTTTTCTTACATTAAAGATGTCCCTGTACTTGATGATGTTTCATTTGATATTAAACCAGGGCAAATGGCAGCGCTTGTCGGAGCTACAGGTGTTGGCAAAACCACACTTAGCCAGCTTATCGCAAGATTTTATGATCCTGTTAACGGAAGGGTAAAACTGGATGGTAATGATCTTCGCGATCTGGAAATTGAAAGTTTACGAAATAATATTTCTTTGGTTTTACAGGATACATTTTTATTTAACGGAACCATAGAAGAAAACATCGCATTTGCAAAACCTGACGCTTCATTTAACGAAATTGAAAACGCAGCAAAAATAGCCAGAATTCATGAAGATATAAAACTTATGCCTGATGAGTATAACACACAAATCGGTGAAAGGGGTGTTAAATTATCAGGGGGTCAAAAGCAGCGTATCGCGATTGCAAGAGCCGTACTTTGCAAAGCTCCTGTTTTAATTCTAGATGAAGCAACTGCTTCAGTGGACGTGCGTACCGAAGCGCAGATACAGCAGGCGATTAATGAAATTGCAGGTACTCGCACAATTATAATTATTGCGCACCGTTTGTCTACTGTACGTAATGCCGATGTAATTATTGTTTTTGAAAAAGGACGTATCGTTCAATCAGGAAGCCACGATGAATTGATTAATCAAGACGGCTTATATCAAAAATTATGCCGGGTACAGGAAACAAATTGATAATAACATCTATCTAAATCGTTCTATTACCCAATTTAATAATTTTCCTTCTTTTTGAATACTTACCAGGTTTAAAATAGCCGGATCATTTCTTACATCATTTCCCCTGGTGTAAACATCTAAAATTGTTTCAATTCCTGCCAAATAACCATTTCTTTCGTTATAATTATTTTGATTTAATAAATAATATTCTGTCCAGCCAGCTAAAAAAATAATCAGGAAATTATTGTTTACTTCGCATAATTCCAAAACAGAACCGTTAATTGTTACTGTTAAATACGGTACACCTGACAGCCACTCTAAAAGAAACGTATTTATATTTCTTCGGTTATTTGAAAGATCGTTAACAGGTGCATTTTTCAGGAAATTTATACAATTTAGAATATCAGGTTCATATCTTCTGAAATCTTCTTCTGTTTCAAAAGAATAATTCCTTGGAACATTAAATCTATTGTTTGAATTCTGTCCATTTACAATATTCACAGAACCGCAGAATAAAACAAACGCAAATGATAAAAAAATAATGTTTTTCATATAAACTCTATTTAAACAATAACACATTTTTAAGTATTTGTCTATGTAAAAATAAATAAAACTCCTATTAAAAATCAAAATGTTTGCCTATTACTTTTTTCACAGGCTTGCGCAAAAACCCCCTCCGGCTCCGGATGGTCGTGGCTGTAGTTAACGCACGCTTTGGCGTGGCTGCATCCCGATCCACGCCATATGTCGCCGAAGTGGATTTTCGCTCACGCCTGTAAGAATATTACAGCATACATTTAAGTTAACACTTCGAGCTAGTACACTACATCAAATCATTATTCTCCCATAGATATT
>WQYB01000034.1 GCA_009781475.1 Treponema sp. | reverse complement strand
GAACCGCCTTGAGCACACAGTTCGCGGCCTCGACATAGGAGCAGAAAACATGCAGGCATCCGAGTCCAGAATACGTGACGCTAACATGGCGAACGAGACGGTAAATTACACCAAGAACATGATCCTTACACAATCCGGCACTGCTATGTTGGCTCAGGCTAACCAAAGAGGTCAATCGGTTCTTTCATTATTGCAATAAGCAGTATACTCTGATCACTAAAATTAATATTTTAGTGGTCGGACGACGTCTCTCGGAAAGGCGCCTGACCACTTAAATGTGGTCAGGCTTCTTTTTTTACTGATATTGGTTAAAGATACAATAATATCTTTAATAATGGCTTTGTTTTCTATCCACATTTAAGTGGTCAGGCTTCTTTTTTTTGTGTTGTTATTATAAAATACAAGTATGAAAATAATTTCTATTCTATTATTATCAGTTATAACATTATCTTGTACGGCAAAAGCGCAGTCTATACAACAAGAAACAGAACAACAGTCTATAATAGTGCAATCTGCAGAACCAACTGCCGAAATAACTTTTATTTTTACACGGCAGAGCGGTTCAGCCAGTAACCAATATGCGATTTGGATCGAAGATGCGCAGGGACAATTTATCAAAACTCTTTATGCTACCCGCTGGACAGCAAACGGCGGTTTTAACCGAAGACCTACTTCCATACCGCTTTGGGTAAATAGATCGGGTCTTTCTGAAACACCGCACGAAATGATAGATACTGTAAGTGGAGCTACTCCAAGAACCGGAGCTGTTACCTATACATGGGATGGAACCAACAGCCGGGGTGTTAATGTTCCAGCCGGGAATTATGTTCTTGTTATGGAAGGAACATTACGCTGGGAAAACCAGGTTTACTACCGTGCTCCAATTACACTTGGACGTGGTGCTTCTACTCCTCAGGTAAGCGTCGAGTATGTATCAGGAGACAGGGACACGACTGCTGAACGTTCGATGATCAGCGATGTAACAGTTAGGGTACTGCGTTAAAGTTTTTTCATCGTTGTATTTTTACACTTTTCGCTGATATAATTATGCCTGTCAGCCAAGATGGCTCAGTTGGCAGCGCAGTTCACTCGTAATGAACAGGTCGCCGGTTCGATTCCGGCTCTTGGCTATATTACAAATTTTCTAATTTCTGAAACCAAATAAAACGACCCAGTGCCAAATATCGGAAGATATTCACTTTCATCTTCACTCCGTGTCTCCGTGCCTCCGTGTGAGGTCTTCGCAAATAAAATCGCTTTTTCTACAGCTTCCTTTGTATCCAAGATTAGTTCTGTTTTTTCCTTCCCTGTAATTGCGGCAAACGCTTCGTACACTTTTTGCGGATTACTGATTTTAAAATTACCCGGGGTAGTAATAATAATTTTTGAAAAGAATGAGTGCGCTATTTTTGCCATTGTTTGTTCGTCCTTGTCAGCGGCGCAGCCAAAAAGTAATATGCCGCCTTTGCCGTAAAGCGAGCAAAATGTTTCTATACATAAAGCTAAACTTTCGGGAGTGTGTGCGCCGTCGATTATAAACAGCGGTTGTTCTGCGATTTTTTCAAAACGTGCGGGGATTTTTAGGTTTGCAAGTCCTTTGCGCAATGTTTCATCAGCGATTTTTGGGAAGGCAGCTTTTAATGCAGTTATGGCTAAAGCGGCATTTTCTGCCTGGACTTTTCCGGGTAAAGGAATTGAAAACAGAAGAGGTTTACACGGAGGCACGGAGGCGCTAAGGACACGGAGAGAAGAAGAAGAGAGAGCGAGATGAAATTCTGTGCAGTGTGGGGTTATATTTACATTTGTAAGTTCGGCGATTTCAGGAAAATAATACAACGGGCTGTTTTTTTCTTGTGCCTTATTTTTAAAAACTTCCAGAGCTTCGCTGTTTTGTTTTGCAAGTATAAGCGGTTTGCCATCCTTTATTATCCCTGCTTTTTCCCCTGCAATTTTTGCAATGGTGTCTCCTAAAAAAGAAGTGTGTTCCAGTTCAATTAAAGTTATTACACTGACCAATGGGTCAAGTACATTTGTAGAATCCAGCCGTCCGCCCATTCCTGTCTCTACTACCATTACATCACATTTACTTTTTCGGGTGCACAGAAAAAAAAGCAAGGTTAAAAGTTCCCAGAAAGTTGGTTCGCTGCCGTCAGGATTTTTCGAGTCAAAAATTTGCGGAAGATTTCCTTCTGCGATGCCGCGCAGTTCATCACCAGCGCTGCAATAAACATCATCGTCAAAAAATTGGTCGCCAAGACATATACGCTCGCGAATATCGGTTACATGAGGTGACATATAACGAGCAACTTTAAAACCTGCCGCAGTAAGCATAACAGCTAACATGCCTGTGACAGATCCCTTGCCTTTGGAACCTGCTATATGAATGGAAGGCGCGCATTTTTCTGGGTTATCTGCAAGTTCTGTGAGTATTTTCATGCGATCTAGGTTAAAACTTTTTGGCTTTTGCCCGCGTTCAAGATTTATAAAACCAGACAACCACTCAAATACTTGTTTTGACGATGTAAAACTTTTATTCATATTTAATACCTAAGAATATTTAACCACAGAGGACACGGAGTTTCACGGAGTTTTTGGTACGAAAGTTTCTTTCCTTCTCCGTGTTACTCCGTGTACTCCGTGGTTTATTTCTTTTTTTAGTTCAATTCGTATGTTTGGCCGTATTTCACAATTTGCACATTCGGATAACCATTTTCTTCCAGGAAGTTTTTCATAAAGTTTTGCGACTTACGTTCGCCGTGTACCAGGAAAATTCCTTTTAGTTTTGATGTATCTATCGCCTTTAGCCATTCAAGTGTTTCCGCATAATCGGCATGGGCGCTGAATGCGTTTATTTCTTCTACTGCCGCATTTACTTTGTACCAGTCGCCGTGTATTTTTACTTCTTTTTCACGGTTGCGGATACGCCTGCCTAAAGTGTTTTCTGCCATGTAACCTACGGTCATTATGGTAGTATTTGGATCTTGAATATTGTGCATCAGGTGGTGCTGTATACGGCCAGCTTCGCACATTCCATCGGCAGAAATTATTATTAAAGGACCTTTGTGATCGTTTAACGCTTTTGATTCCTGTACGCTTGTTGTAAAATGCAAACTGTTAAAACCAAACGGATTTTTATGATGTTTAATAAATGCTTCTTTTATTTCTGCATTGTAACATTCAGGATGTACCTGGAAAATTGTCGTTGCGTTAGTTGCCATCGGCGAGTCGACAAAGATCGGTACTTCAGGGATAGTGCCGTCATCAACTAAAAGATGGAAATAATATACAAGTTCTTGTGTGCGTTCAATCGCGAAAGAAGGAATTAAAATCTTTCCTTTTTTTTCTACAGTGCGTCTTGCAATTTCCGCAAGTTTTTTTATAGCATCATCCGTACTGCCGTGCAGACGATCGCCGTAAGTACTTTCAAGAATGATATAATCAGGGGTGGATTCAGGAGTTGCAGGGTTACGGATAATTGGTTTTCCCTTTCTGCCTAAATCGCCTGTTGCAAGAATGTTTAGTTCTTCGCCGCCTTTTTTTACTTTAATGGATGCGATTGCAGAACCAAGAATGTGCCCTGCATCATAAAATTCAAGACTTACTCCATCACCTATAAACATCGGTCTATTATATGAAACTCCGATTGTCTGACTGACCGCTTTTATAGCGTCAACTTCAGCGTAAAGCGGTTCCCAATCGAATTTCTGCCCTTTTTTCTGCGCTTGACTTTTAAGGTATTTTGCGTCTCGTGCCTGGATGTTGGCAGAATCCATCATTATAAGGCTTGCAATATCCCTGGTTGCTGGGGTAGCGTAAACATTTCCTTCATAACCTCGTTTTGCCAAAAGAGGTAAAAGTCCGCAATGATCGAGATGACCATGTGTTAATATAACACCTTCGATACGATCTGCCGCTATGCCAAACTCTCTGTTTTTGCGATCTGCTTCGGCTCTGGAGCCCTGAAATGCACCGCAATCAATCAGATAACTTAACCCGTCAATTTCAAGCACATGCTTGGAACCTGTTACTTCTTCGGCTGCGCCGAGTGAATAAAAACCTGCATTCATGTAGTTATTGTACCATAGAACATACTACTTGTCATCCTTATTGACATTTTTCTAATTTATGTGATGATGATAGTATATTATGTTTTCTTAGGGGTAAATAAAATGATTGAAAACCTGTTTTTTGTGGGTTTCATTGGAGCAGCTGTTTCGCTTTTGTTCGCTTTTTTCCAGGGACGAAAGGTGATGAAGTACTCTGAAGGTAATGATGTCATGAAGAAGATTGCAAAAGCAATCCGTACAGGTGCTGATGCATATATTAAGCGTCAGTACACTACAGTTGCAGCTTTTTTCGGCTTCATGTTTGTGGTTTTGCTGGTGCTTTCATTAGCTAGTGACGGTCAGCTTGTAAATCAATTTACACCCTTTGCTTTTTTATCAGGCGGTTTCGTTTGCGGGCTTTGCGGTATTATAGGTTTAAAGGTTGCAACAAGAGCAAATGTTCGCACTGCTCAAGCCGCAACTGAGGGTTTAAATAAATCGCTTCGTGTAGCCTTTTCATCCGGAACGGTCATGGGTTTTGTTGTAAACGGATTCCAAATACTCGAAGTTATTACATGGTATACATTACTTAGATTTGTGTTTTTAAGAGATCTTTCCGAGTCAGAAGCAAATGCTATTATTGCGCAAACAATGATTACATTCGGAATGGGTGTTTCGGTCATGGCAGTGTTTGCACGTGTCGGCGGCGGTATATTTACCAAAGCAGCGGACGTTGGAGCAGACCTTGTAGGTAAAGTTGAAGCCGGTATACCTGAAGACGATCCTAGAAATCCTGCTGTTATTGCCGATAACGTAGGTGACAATGTCGGCGACGTAGCCGGAATGGGTGCAGACCTTCATCAATCTAATTCCGGCGCTCTTGTAGCAACCGTTGCTATTGGTTTTGCTGCAGGGTACGGTGTAGCAGGTATGCTGCTCCCGATCATTGTATGTATAATCGGTGTATTGATGTCGATTGTTGGTACTTTCTTTGTACGGACAAAAGAGCAGACCGATCAAAAAACGCTTTTAAATGCTCTGCGAAGGGGCGTATTTATCGCTGGCGGTCTTGCAGCTATCGGAACTTTACCGGCAATTTTATTTATTGCAAGAAATGCAGGTGAAAGCGCTGGTCGTATGGGAGAATTCGCTTACGGTATTTTCGGCGCAGTTGTTGTAGGTATTGTTTCCGGTTTTATAATTAGTTATTTAACAGAGCATTATACTTCGGATGCCTCAAAGCCAACACGCGAACTTGCAGAAGCAAGTGAAACAGGTTCCGCTACTTTGATAATTGGCGGTTTATCCCTTGGTATGAGGTCTGTTACATTGCCGATGTTGACTATATCAGGTGCTGTTCTTGCCGCATACTTTGTTTCCGGCGGTTACGCAGATTTTAACATAGGTCTTTACGGGATTGGACTTGCCGCAGTAGCCATGCTTGCTACAAACGCAATCATTCTTGCAACTGACGCTTTTGGTCCTGTTGCAGATAACGCAGGCGGTATTGCGCAAATGGCTAATCTGCCTCCTGAAGTTCGTGAGCGCACTGACGCTCTTGATTCATTAGGTAATACCACAGCCGCTACTGGAAAGGGTTTTGCCATTGCTTCAAATGCTTTTACAGCTCTAGTTCTTTTGGTTAACTATGTAAACCTTGTGAACGGCAAGCTTGAAGCCGCTGGGCGTGAGTTGCTTAATCTCTCTGTTATCAATCCTCCTGTTTTGATTGGTTTCTTCTGCGGTGTTGCAATGGTATTCTATTTCTCCGCTCTTTGCATCTCCGCTGTACAGCGTGCTGCAATGAGTATTGTAAATGAAGTAAGACGCCAGTTCAGAGAAATTAAAGGATTGCTGGAAGGCAAAGAAGGTGTTCAAGCAGATTATGCAACCTGTGTTGATATTTGCACAAAGGGTGCTTTAAAAGAAATGATCGCTCCTACCGTTATCGTTATAGTTGCACCAATTCTTACAGGTATTATATTAGGTGCGGCCGGCGTTGTTGGTTTCCTTGCAGGAACTGTATTAGCTGGTTTTGCTCTGGCTGTGTTTATGCTCAATGCAGGCGGCGCATGGGACAATGCAAAGAAATTCATAGAACGCGGCAATTTAGGCGGTAAGGGAAGCGACCAGCATAAAGCGGCTGTCATCGGCGACACTGTCGGTGATCCTCTTAAAGATACAGCAGGTCCGTCATTTAATAACGTTATGGTACTTGCAACCACGGTTGCCATCGTATTTGCCGGTGTAACTATTGCGTTTTCGTTAATGTAATTTGGATTGTAGTAAATTTGATTAGAACAATTTTATATGGCTGTCGCTTATGGGCGGCAGCCATTATTATTTTATTGCTTCCCTTATCGCTTTCCTTTGCTCAGGAAGATACCGGTATAATAGAAGATGATGTCAATTATGCCGAATCAACCGAAGTTGATTTAATTGAGCCGGTTCCAATAACCGATATTACAGAAAATATTAATATAGATATTGTTACGGTAGATGCTGTTACGGCTCCGTCTATAGTTTCTGTAGAGCTTCATTTATACCAAAGGATTGGAATTGCCATTGCGATAATTGCCGGGCAGTTTATTTTAATTTGGTTTATATGGTTTTTATTCCGAAGACTGGATAACAGGCTTGAAAATGCCGGTAAGGAAAAAATAAAACCGCTTGTTTTCAAAAAAATAAAAATATTTACATCAAAACAAATTGTTAAAATAATCGAATTCTTTTTACATTTGTTAAAATATCTTATAACAGGTATTCTGCTTTATATTACGATACCGATTATTTTCAGCTTGTTTTCCGCAACAAAAAATCTTTCGTCAGTTTTATTTGGTTATATTTTAAATCCGGTAAAAAATATAATGCATGGTGCTGTCGATTATATACCAAATCTTTTTTATATAATAATAATTATTATAATTACCCGTTATGTACTAAAGGGTTTAAAGTTTTTCGCTTTACAGATTGAAAAAGGAAAGATAAAAATAAACGGCTTTTATACAGAATGGGCGGCTCCCACATATAAAATTTTACAAGTACTCCTAATAGCTTTTACAATCGCTATTATATATCCTTATTTACCGGGGTCGGATTCAGGAGCTTTCCAGGGAGTTTCTGTTTTTATCGGTATAATTTTTTCACTTGGGTCTACTACGGCTATCGGAAATCTTGTTGCAGGGCTTGTAATTACATATATGCGTCCGTTTAAACTCGGAGATCGTGTAAAAATAAAAGAAATAACCGGTTTTGTTGTAGAAAAAAATCTGATGGTTGTGCGTCTTAAAACGCATAAAAATGAATATGTAACATTTCCAAATTTGATCATACTTGGTTCGAATATAATAAATTACAATACATCTTCGGATGAAGATGAAGAAGGTTTAATAATATTTGCCGAAGTTACATTCGGTTACGCAACACCCTGGCAGACAGTACATGATATATTAATAAATGCCGCCCTGGCAACTGATCATGTACAAAAAAATCCAAAACCGTTTGTTTTACAGACAAAACTGGATGATTTTTACGCATGTTACCAAATTAATTGTTATACAAAAGAAGTAAGTAAAGTGCCGCGTATTTATACATTGCTGTATGAAAATATTCAAAATGGTTTCCGTGAATCCGGACTCGATTTAACCTCCTCGCATTACAGAGTAATAACGTCAAATAAGAACTAAGAATTTTTACCACAAACCACACTAAATCGTGCCTGCGGCACGGACACGAACTTGTACATCGATCTCTTTTCTTCTTTCGTGATGGTTCGTGTGGTTCGTGGTTAATTAATTGAGTTGATTTATTGAGAAAAATATTATATATTATATTATATGAATAAATTGATTAAATATTCGATATTTATATTATGCGTTTGTTTATTTATCGGTTGCAGAAGTTCGCAGGTGCAGGATTCGCATGTTCCCGGTAGAGATATTGCAGAAGCTCGCCCAAGTGTTCGTAATCTTGATGAACTTACAGTTACATTTTCCCGTCACGATTTAGAGCTTGATTTCCGCAAATCATATTTTTCAAGTGAAGCGCAGCTTTTCACAGCTATATACGAAGGACTTTTTACTTATCATCCTATGACATTGGAACCCGTTCCGGCTTTGGCTGAAAGATGGGAACTTTCCAACGACAGGATGCAGTGGACTTTTACAATCAGAAGAAATGCGCGTTTTTGGAACGGCGATCCTGTACGAGCGGAAGATTTCAAAGCAGCGTGGCTGTCACTTATCGATCCTCGCAGGGATTATCCTTATGCAAGTTTTTTTGATGTCATAGAAGGAGCCAGGAATTACCGTAACGGAACAGAAAGGGATCCAAACAAGGTAGGTATTACTGTTATCGATTCCAGGACACTTGTTGTTAACCTGGAATCTCCTGCGGCGTTTTTTCCGGCTATGTTATGTCATCATTCATTTAGTCCAATTCATCCTTCTATGATAAATAGAGAACAATGGTCGCCGCAAAACAACCAGCGAAACTGGACACCGCCTGTTTCAAATGGTCCGTTTCGCATAACTTCTATGAACGATGAAAGTATAGTTTTACAGAAGTGCAGTCAATACTGGGATAGAAACAATGTCACACTTAACAAAATAACTGTTAAATTTACAAATACAGCGGATGAAGCCTCTAATCTTTGGAATTCGGGAGAAGCCCGCTGGGTTTCAGGTGATGTTAATTTGGATGCATTGACCGATCGTTCGGGAATTCAGGTAAATGTTATGTTTGCCACTCATTATTATTTTGTACGCAGCAGCGAAAAACCGTTTGACGATCATAGAGTACGCAGAGCAATGGCTCTTGTACTGCCCTGGGATGAAATTCGCAGTAATTATTATCTGCCTGCCGAAACGCTGGTTTTTCCCATAGGCAACTACCCTGAAGTTAAAGGAATTACCGAAGAAGATCATGAAGAAGCCCGCAATCTTATGGCAGAAGCAGGATATTCAAATCAGGAAAGAATGCCGGAACTTATTATCAGATTAACACCTTCAAGGGATGCTGCTCGTGTCGGAGCTCTTATGGCTGCCGCATGGAAGGAAATACTGGGTTTTAATGTACGAGTAGAAGTAATTTCTTTTGACAGGTACTATCAATCGTTAAAAGATGATGGTTATACAGTAGGGTCTGTTACATGGATAGGAGATTTTGCAGATCCTTACGCATTTTTAAAAATGTGGCGCAGCGATTCAAGTTTAAATGACGCTCGTTTAAATGATCCGGATTTTGATATTTTGGTTGACAGATCAATGATAGAAGAAGGCAGAACACGCTTTAATACACTTGCCGAAGCCGAAAAACTTTTATTGGAAAGGGGAGTAGTACTGCCAATATGTTATAATCCTGCTTTAAACATAATTGATACAGGTGAAATCGGAGGATGGTATCATAATCCATTGGATATTCATCCGTTTAAATATATTCATTTTAAAACCCTGCGTCCGCTTCCGGGTGTTGCGTTGGCAAATTAATTTATGATTCGTACTGGATTAGGTTACGACATTCATCGTTTAAAACGCGGACGGCGTTTTTTGCTTGGCGGTATTGAAATCCCGTTTTCTAAAGGACTGGACGGTCATTCAGACGCAGATGCGCTTGCGCACGCTGTTATGGATGCTCTGCTTGGAGCATGCGCACTTGGAGATATAGGAGAACTTTTTCCGCCTTCTGATCCTGCCTACAAGGATGCCGATTCAATGGAGCTTTTACGCAATGTAGTTGAGCGTGTCAGGCAATCAGGATGGAATGTTGTTAATCTTGATTGTGTAATAATTTGCGAAAAGCCGAAAGTGCTGCCATACCGCGATGTTATACGCAAATCATTGGCACTGGTACTGGAAATACCTGTTGAATGTATCTCATTAAAAGGTAAAACGGCGGAAGGTCTTGGGTCTGCCGGCAAAGGAAAAGCGGTTGAAGTTTTAGTGACCTGTCTTGTTCAAAAAATTATTTCTTAATCAGCGGAAATGAAATCTTAAACATAAGACCGCTTTCTGTTGAATTTAAACTGATAGTTCCTTTGTACTCTTTTACAAGATCTTTTACAAGACTAAGACCTACGCCTCGTCCTGCTGCCATGTTTGCTTCGTCTGCAGTAGAAAATTCCGGTTTAAAAATCGAGCCAAGCAGAACTTTTTTGTCTACATTTTTTACCTGCGGATTTTTTTCAAGATATTTTTGCTTGATTTTTTTCCAGTCAAGACCGGCTCCGTCGTCTGCAAATGTAACTTCCGCTCTGCCGTCTACATTTTTTATATTGAATGTTAAAAGCCCCTGCGGGTTTTTATTTTTATTGATCCTTTCATCGACAGTTTCAATTCCATGGAATAAAGAGTTTCTTACGCACTGATACAATATATCCCTGATTGGTTTTCGCAGCTTGGATTCCAGAATATCAAGGTCTATATGACCTGCCTGTATCTTTGCTTTTTTGTGAAGCTGACTTGCCAGTCTGTCTACAGCTTTTGTCATGGAGTTAATTAAAATCGTATCCATCTGGTTAGATACTTTATAGGCGTTAATTTTTTTGGTTATTGCTATGTAAGAATCCATTTCCTGCATAAAAGTTTCTATCTTTATCGCAAGACTAAGGACATCATTTACAGAAACCTTATCTTTGTTGGAAACGTTTTTAATTTCATCTTCCAATACATGGAGTTTGTTGCTAAGATTTTCAAGATCAAGAATAACGGCGTTTGATTTTATTGCATGAATGTACTGAAATATCCTTGTGACAACTTGTTTTTCCGATACATTTTGATCTTTAAGCAGTGTATTTATAGCGTTAAAATTGGAATCAGTATCTTCAATAAAATCCTGGAAGACCATAGGATCGATTTTTATAACATCGAACATGTTCTTCATTTCCATTTCCTGGATGTCTTTCTGGGCTTGAAGTTCATTTTCGATTTCTTTTTCTCTTGTTATATCCTGAACAATTCCGATGATAACAGGTCCTGTACTTGAATGTTCGCCTTGTGATGCTGCAGTATGATCGATTAACTGGAACCTTGTATTAAGATATTTTATATCATCATCAACTTTATATTCAAACTCTGAAATAGGGTTGGCAGCTTCAAGTACTTTAGCGGTTTTTTTCTTTGAAAAAACCATTTCAAAATAACCTTTCATAATCTGAAGCTGTTTTGAATCAAACGAACCTTGTACAATATCCAGGAAGTTTTTGCCTGTTAAATCAGAATCATAATATGAAAGGATTGAAATAAGTGTGCGTGAATACTGAGGGAGGATATTAAAGTTACTGTCCATAAGGAAAATGCCCTGATTGATATTATCTTTCATGGTTTGGATCATATCCCGTTCCTGGGCAAGTTCTCTTTTTAGTTCATCTTCCTTGCGATCTTTTAAAATACTGATCCATTCGTATATAACTGATAAGCTGGCAATAAGAAAGTATGCTCCGATTATTCTTATTTGTACTTCGCTGCCGGAAGAAATTGTTACAAGAATGTTAGTTGTTGGTGTCTGGGCAAACAAAAGAAATACCATTACACCAAGAACGACTATCGATTCAATAACTCCTACCGTCATACGGCAAAGGAAGATTACTATAGGCGGAAAAGAGAAAATCCATATTGCAGCCCAAAGACCGTAATCGCCCAGGTATAAAAGATAACAGCAATACATTCCAAAGACTGTTACAGGGAATACCGGAACATACTTCAGAGGTATTTTGGAACGAATCATGATCAGGGCAGTAAAACATAAAAAAGCAATGAAAAAACAAATGATCGTTCTTGTGATATTTACATTAATCAAAGTTATACCAAGAATTATCAATGGGATTGTTGCAACCATGAAAATCCAGTTCATGGTCATATATCTTACCTGATCTTTTACATTCGTAATTTCAAAATATCGTTTGCCGAGGAATATCGAAAGTAAAATATCTTTTACTTTGTTTTTTTTCATTTAGTTTGTTCCATCGCTACCGAAAGACAAAATTCCTGATCAGTAAATATAGTAAATGGAATACAAATAATTCTGGCTTTTTCCGACGGCCATACAATAGAGTGCGCTTTCCCTTTAATAATAGAAGGCATGGAAATTTTAATACGGTGTTTTTTCTCAAAAACATTTTTTACATTTCCTGCGATAATATTGATAATTTCTCCCATCGCGTCTGTTACAAACTTGTCGATGGAATCGTGCTCGTTGCCTGTCAGGATTTTTGTAAGACCTATAGCTGTGGCTTCTTTTAACGATAGGGCAACAGCGCCGTTTGCTTCACCGGAAAGCCCGATGATTCCGGATATATCCCAAATTGATTCAAACTCGTCTTTTGAAACAAAAAAAGCTCTGCCTGCTTTTACTTCCGTATTGCATAAATCACGGAAAACTTCTTCACTGCCTTCAACAAATGGCTGAATATACTGTTCCATATTAATCCCTCGCTAATACCAAAATTTCTGTTATTTTTTCTTTGAAAGTTTTTTCCTGGACTGGTTTTACAATGTAATCGGTAGCGCCGTTTTGAAGCGCTTCAATAACACTGAACTTTCCTCTTTCGGAAGTGACCATAACAATTGGGAGATCCTTGTATTGAGGCATTGCCCTTACAACTTTTAAGAATTCCATTCCATCCATTCCAGGCATATTCCAGTCAAGAAAAACAATCGTAATATTATTACTTTCTAATAATCGAAGAGCTTGTTTCCCGTTTTCCGCTTCCAGGCAATCAAAAGGCTTTTTCATTGTTGAAAAAGTATTTTTGACAATATTTCTCATTATTATACTGTCATCTACGACAAGAATCTTTATCATTTTTTATGTTCCTCACCCTCTTTTCTTATATATTATATTATTACAAATTATATTTAATTGTCAAGTGTCTTATAAATAACGCCTTTTTATTGTATATTTTTATAAATTATCATGTTTTTATGTACTTTAATTTTCGGCTGTTTAACCCCATCTCTTCAATCAAATCCCGAATGGGGCTTTATTTTTAACCGGCTTGAAAAATGGCGCAAAGATATTTCAAAAAGCGAAGACGGCGCAGACCCTTCTGTCAGTACGGTGGCGGAGTTTTACCGACGTAATGCGTGGGCTGTATTGGTTTCTACGATTATCAGTCTTCGAACCAAGGATGAAGTTACTCTTACAGCTTCGCAAAGGCTGCTGGAAAAAGCAAATAATCCCGTTAAATTGAATGTTATGAATGAAGCGTTAATAGCGAAATTAATTTATCCCGCCGGTTTTTACCGTAATAAAGCAGCGTCATTAAAAAAAATAGCGGCGATACTAATTAAACAATACGGCGGTAAAGTTCCAAAGTCGATGGATGAACTTTTAGCGCTGCCCGGCGTTGGAAGAAAAACCGCAAATCTGGTTCTTAACGAAGCATTTGATATCGATGCTATTTGTGTTGATATACATGTTCATCGCATTTCCAACCGCTGCGGCTGGCTTTTAAGCAAAACGCCGGATGAAACAGAAATGATTTTAAGAGATATTTTACCTAAAAAATACTGGAAAAGGATAAATTACCTTCTTGTGCTTTACGGTCAAAAATTATGCCGTCCTGTAAGTCCTTATTGTTCTAAGTGCGTGATTAAAAATTATTGTGCAAAAAACGGCGTAGATAAATCAAGATAAACTTTGATATTGCATTTTTATTAAAATTTATCTTGATTTCATAATATACGCCAAAGTTTAAAACTCCGGCGTATATTATGCGGTTAACTATTTTAACGACCGGCAGGTTTACTTGCTTTAGGAATACCTTTAAGAGCTTTAATTAAACTTTTGTTGTTAGCTGCTTTTTTAAGGTCATATTCCATTTGCGCTAATAGCCAGAATTCCGGCTTTGTAGCGAAATATTTAGCAAGACGTACAGCGATTGATGTTGTAATTCTGCTTTTGTCAAGGCTTATAAGCCTTAATGCGGTTTGACTGCATTTAATTTCTTTAGAAAGCCTGTTGCAGTTAAGTTTGTACTTTCTGACGTAATCCAAAAGCAGCGTTCCCGGTGATTGTTTTGTTTTTGCCATGTTA
Organism: Treponema sp.; assembly: GCA_009781475.1. Taxonomy (GTDB): domain Bacteria; phylum Spirochaetota; class Spirochaetia; order Treponematales; family Breznakiellaceae; genus WQXQ01. The sequence continues at coordinate 12,895 of WQYB01000034.1, read as the reverse complement.
TCTCCTTAGGTAAAAATATAATATAAAAATAATTTTTAGTCGAGTACTTTCTATAATTTTTTTATAATTTTTTCTTTTTTCCACATTAATTTTTCGTTTATTTTACCATTTATAATCAAATGTTCTTTAAAACCGGCTAAATTAAGCGTTTGCAGCGCAATTTCATAGTTTCCATTTATATCTTCTGCTTTATGAGCATCTGAGGTAATTACAACCGGAATATCAAATTCTCTTATAATACATAAAAATGATAACGATGGGTACACTTCATTTAGTCTTTTTTGATTTATTGCGCCCGTGTTAACCTCTATAATTATTCCTTTTTCTGCCGCTGCCTTCGCTGTCTCTCTCTGGCGTTCAATTTCGCTTTCCTGATGCCATAAATTCTTTCCATAACAATTTTTTTTAATAATGTCGGCATGCCCCAATATATCAAACCCTCCTGCCTTAATCATTTCTATCTGAGTACTGTAATAATCATTCATTAGAGCCTGAGCATCCCCGTTATAACCTTCTTTTAATCCTTTATCAAATTCTTCAATTGGACCGTCAACTGTAAACGGAGATGCGCCGTTTTTGGGTGAAACAAAATGCGTGCTGCCTATTATATAATCAGGTTTTAAGGATGTTATATCTTTATCCAATGGAGAGCGAAGTCCTTTTATATAATCAGCTTCAAACCCAAGATATACATTTAATTTTCCAAGCCAGCGTTTTTTTGCGGCATTTACCTGTGTTACATATTCGTTTACATTTTCTTCTTTTAAATTCCAGTCGCTTTTTCTGCCAATTTGCTTTTCAATCGGTACATGGGCGCTGAATCCAATTGCATGAAGTTTTTTTTCATACGCCGCTTTACACATGGTTTCTATGTCATCTTTGCCGTCACATAAAGTTGTATGAGTATGTAAACTTGTAAATAATGGTTTCATTTTATTTCCTTTTTTAAAGCTCCGCTTTTTTTATCATAATTATCTGCAGAAAATTCTGTCAGTTTGTTTTTTGGAACAAGACTTAGCGAATGCAGATTTTCCATTCGGCTTTTTTCTCCTGTTATAAGGATGAGTCCCTGATTTGAACATCCGTATCTTCCGAATTTGTTTTGCGGCAATGGAAAAGCATCAGATATAACACGCGCATCTGATATTTCTGCAGCAAGCTGCTCTTTTTTATCTCCTTTGCTGTTTTGTGTTAATAAAAAACTTAATACCAGCCTGTCTTTGGGAAGTTTTGCCGCGGCGGAAAGACGGCGAAGATCATGCGGTGCGTCAAAAGTTTCAAAAGCAAAATGACACCAGCGTTTTTTTGTATCAATCCAGTTTCGTCCGCGTATAACTTTTGACTGACCGCCTGCAAGCGGGCGCACACTAAGCGGGCAGGCTGCTGTATGCGTACAAGGCGAGGCAGGCAGGCGGTTTAGTTTAATTAACGCATCACGTAAAAAAGAAATAAATTTTCCCGATTGGGGGACACCGGGTTCTACTGTTAAAATACCGGCATTTTGCAAAGCCTCGTTATTTAAAAAAGCGGCAGCGTTTGCCGCAATTTGTTTTAATCCTTCTGAATTATTAAACGGAAGGCTTTCGTACACTTCATTAAAAATATTTACAGCGCTTACAAGATTTGCTTTTTTTCTTTTTAATAAAGCGCTGCGGATTGGTTTTATAAAATTAATATCTTCTTTTATCAGGTTAATTTTCCAGTTATTTTCAGCGCCGCTAAGAGCCTCAAAAAACTTTTTACCTGCTTCCAGCGCAGGAGCGCTTCTGTCAACACAATTAATTTCCAGTTTAATTTTTCTTAAATCAGGGCGTGTTATCCATAGAGCCGATATAAATGTTAATGGACCGCAGCCTATGTCGGTAATTTCATCACCTGATGAAAGTGTAATGTTTAAATTAGGCAATAAAAGACAGAGGCGGTACAGATTCCACGGCAAAAAATAATATAAATAGGCGGAAAGATAATTAGGACGAGCAAGGTATGATAAAGACCTTTTACCCCTGTTATTTGTAAGCAAACCTGATAATTCCGCTATATCTTTAGGTAAAGAGCTTTGAAATTTACTTGGTATTGGAAATGTCCTTTTTATTAAATTAGGAATAGAATTTAGTATTTGCTTAACTTCATTAGTTATTTCTCCGTGCCTCCGTGTCTCCGTGTGAACCTTCTTTGCGTTATTCATGATTATCTATTGATGACAGCCGAAACAGGAACAATTTCGTATCCGCAGCGTATTAGAGCGTCAAGTAATACATCGATTCGCTGAAAAAGATATTCATCCCTGCTGCCGGGCAGTAAACCAAGACGTATCGGTACAATTGCTCCCGGATGTCTTTTTTGGTTTAATTGCTGCATTAATTGATCAAGCATCTCTGCAGGCGGAATTTGGCGAAGATTGTGTCTTAACGAATCTTCTCTGGATACCCAATCACCGGGGTCTATGGTTCTGTTTACTGTCCTGTAACCAATCGATGCTGCGGCTTCATTAATTATATTTGAACTGCGGTAAAAAGGGGAATGCCAAAGAACCGATAATTCTCTTCCGGTAGCTCTGTAAAATTCATCTTCGTTACGTGCAAGCCCGTGTGTTATAAATTCACGTGTAATTCTGTATCTTGAATCTGAAAAATCTACAGGAGCGTAAAACATGGAAGCAGTTTCATGTCCTGCTTCTGTAATCGCCGATGCTGCAGCAGGGTTTCGTCTTATAAATTCGCCGTTTAGAAAAAATGTGACTCTTATGTTAAAACGGCGCAGAGCAGCTAAAACTTGCGCTAAACCTGTATCGTCATCATATAAATCAAAACAAAGCGCTATTTGAGTTTGACGCACTAAAGTATATATATTATTAGCTTTGTGATTTGATACAAGCGAAAAAGTACCTGTTGCCTGTAAGTTGCGCACCATGGGAACATTTCTAAAATGCCCTGAAGCCTGAGGTTCCAAAAAAACACGAAAACGATCTGATGCTAAAGTTGTCTGACGCAATTGTACATTGTTTACAGATAGCCATGGACTGCTGCCATCGCTTACGTACCATTCGTTTCCTGCTTTTACCAATATTCTGGAATGACTTCCTGCAGTTTCTTCAAATCCGGCTTCATCAGCTCCTGAAAGAGCAATTTTTCTGCGCGGATAAGAAGAAACAGAAACATTAATCTCTTCTATAAATCTTGAATTGCCGGTTATTATAGACCTGTCATTAAGCCAAACACAGGAATAAACTTCATTGTTATCTATCCTTTGAATTAAACGCCAGTTTATAAAATCCCAAAGTTCAATGCCGTTTTCTCCCCAAAAAACAATTTTTGTTCCGTCCGGAGATAAAACTCTGTTCGGCAGTAATACATTTTGCCTGTTATTATATGTTGTAAAAGTATGCCCGAAACTTTCATAACGAACTGCCGTAAATTGATTTCCTATAAAATAACTTACTGTAAATGTTTCAGAAGAGGACCACATTATTTCAATATATTCCGCCGCAAACGGGATTTGAATATGCGGAAGAAAAGGAGTTGATGAATCGGATGTTTTGCTGCGATTATCGTCTAACTTAAAAAGGAAAAGGTTTTTTGTTCCTTTATTAACCAAAATTGAATTTGAATCCGGAGCAAGCCAATAACGGTCAAAATTTGAATCAAAATCAAATGGTAATGTCGCAACAACCCTGCCGACGGAAAGAAAATCACCGTAAACTGTTCTGGTAAAAAGTTCAGGATTTTTTACCTTATATAAAGTATTTCCTGAAAAATAATAAAAATCACCAAACTTACCCCATAAAACCGATGTGATACCGCCAGTACCTATCATTCTGAAACGTTCATCGATTAACATTGAAGTATCATCTAATATGGGAACATAAAAAAGCCTGCCGCCTTTTGAATATACAAATAATCTGGAATCAGGGCTCCACCTTGCAGGGAAGTCGCTTCCCGGCAATTCAACTCTTTCGCTTATTATACGTTTCGTTCCGTTTGATATATTGACAAGAAACAGGTTTCCAAAACCAGTTGTTACAGGTTCAATATATAAAAACCATTTGCCGTCTGCAGAAGCGGCTATATCCTGAAGCCTGCCTTTTAATGGTATATCTCCCTGTGTAAAAGACGGGTAACCGGCAAGTGTTTCAGGAAGTCCCCCTGCTGCCGGTATCTTTACCGCTCCAAAACGGCTTAACGCTAAAATCATTCTTCCGTTATCTACAAGGTGCAGTTTTTCCGGAAAAGCGGTAAGTTGGCGCATTGACATATCTGTAAGTCTTGATATAAACAGGGTCTTTTGCTTTTCAAATTCCGCATTAAATAAAAGTCTGTCATCACTTGATAAATTTAAATCATTAAAATTGACAGCCGAAAGATTAAAGATAAATATAACTAAATACAAGAATAAAAAAAGGCTTTTTCTGTTTTTTACCATAATTATGTTTAACTCCCGCGTACTGCCCTTAATTCTAAAAATACATCAAGTTCCTGTTCCAATCCTGAAAGAATATCTTCCATTTCCTGAATCCGGCGGATTGAGTATTTTATTTTGCGATCCATTAATCCTTCACATGCCTTTTCAACAACATCGCTGAATGTATAAAGATCAGCCTGCTTTTTTACGGTTTTTGAACCTCGAAGTACCGAAGGTATCCTGGAAACCTCGCCAAGCTCTCTTTCGGATTTTTCACCAAGTGTCATATATTAGATTGTAGTGTATTTTACCTTAAAATTTCCACTGATTTTATAAGAGAAAAGACGTTTACAGACTTACATTTTCTCAAAAACAACAGGAAACAGCTCACTTTCCGAGGTTTCAATTCTTGCTTCGGGAGAATTACTGTCAATTTCCGTACTATCTATTGCCCGAATATAAGTAAAAACAGCTAAAAATGCCAAAAGTACAAATAATAATTTACGCATGTTACTCCGATGCTACTATTTTTAATTTAATAAATCAAGAGGATTTACCAATCTGTTATTTTTATCATAAATTCCAAAATGCAAATGAGGTCCTGTACTGTACCCTGTATTGCCGACTTCACCGATTTTTCTGCCTCTGGCAACCCTGTCTCCCTGTCTTACGGAAAATGAATTTAAATGACCATAAAGGGTTTTATATCCATTACTGTGGCTGATAATGATATATTTTCCATATAACCAGTTTTCACCAACAACAGAAACAGTTCCGTCAAGCGAAGCCATTACAGTAGTGCCTATATTTGCCCTGAAATCTACTCCCGCATGGAATTGTAAAACACCGCTTATAGGGTCTTTTCGCATACCATAACCGCTTGTAATAAAACGGCCTTGTAACGGGAACATGAAAAGCTCACCCAGGCTAAGGCGCAGGTCTATATCATTCATCCTCGCGCCAGGAATAAAAATGGTTTCGCCGGGTTTTATATTATCGTTTTTTATATCATTAACATCTAAAATAACTTCCAGCGGGATATTAAAAGAAGCCGAAATTTTGGATAAATTGTCTCCGTTTTTAATTTGGTATGGAATTCCATCGATATTTGGAATTCGCAAAACTACTCCTTCTTGAAGTCTTCTGGCGTTGCGTATTTCATTGGAAGCAATTATTGCTCCAACAGAAACCTTGAATTTTTGAGCGATTGCGGATACCGAATCACCTCTTTGAACCTTGTATTGCTGCCATTCAAAGGTTTGAAGCATACCGTGCGGATTGTCATTTTCCGCATTTTGGCTGTTAATTTCTTCAAAAACACCATTTTCTAAGGCAGGAAGCTGCGGATTTCCGTTTATTTCTCCAAAAATACCCGGAATTCCATACATGGCGTATTGAAACAAGCTCTGTTCTGTTTCGTTATTGCCGGCAAGCTGGATATTGTTTAAATTTGGCATTCTAAAATCAATTTCTTCAAAATTAAACGCAGCCAAAGCTATTATTACTATACCGGCAGCAATAGCTAAAGTTGCCAGGGAAGGAGCGGGAAAACTAAAACCCGATCCTTTGGATTTTGGTAAAACATCCCTATATCTTTTAATAAGGCGTTTTTTGTAACTTAATGGTTTTTCCCTTGAGCTATTGTGAATTAAATTCTTAATCCAGGAGGTTAAACCATTTGTTTTTGAACGTCTTATTAAGACAGGTTTTTGCCTGAATTGATTAATAAATCCATTATTTAAACCGTTTGATCTGTTATTAAATCTGGAAGAAGCCGTTTTTCGCCTCTTTGAAATATGTTGTTTTTCTATTATTACAGCCATATTTGGTTTATCGACATAAAAACCGATTAGTATTATAGCTGGTTAAAAGACCGTAGTATTCGATGTTTTTATGTCGTATAATACCATTTACGGATGAAAGGGACAAAACCAATATTACTGGCGATAGCAGTCATTTTTATTTTAAAAGCGTTTGTTTTTGACTTTATTATCGCTCAGGGGCAGTCAATGGAACCTTCAATCGGCAGCGGTACTGTCCTTATTGTCAGCCGTTTAAGATATGGATTTCAAATGCCATTAAAACAGAGGTATTTAATCCGCTGGGCGCAGCCAAAATTGGGAGAAGTTGTGGTTTTTTATACACCTATGGGGGAGTTGGCAGTAAAGAGGTGTACAGCAATTGAAGGGCAGAATTTTTTTGCTGAAGGGGATAATGGTCTTGCATCTTATGATTCCCGTGCGTACGGGTTTGTTCCTATGGAAAATATAATTGGGAAGGTTTTGGGGTATTAAATGAATTTAAAATGGCGCTATATTATTTTATTTTCATTATTAATTATTTTTTCTGTATATTTACTTGTTCATTATGCTTTTTTAATGCTAAGGGGAGACCTTCCCCCCGCTCCGCGCCAGGTTACAGGGCTTCCGGAGCGCGGTTCAATTTTAGACAGAAACGGGCGTTTTTTAGCACTCCAGGTGCGGTTTGCCGATGTCAGTGTTTGGCGTCCTTCAATTACAGATATTGATTTATTATCTAATGAGCTTTCTGCGATTCTTGATATGACTCCCGCAGAAATTTGTGACAGGATCAATGCTTCAGAGTCAAATTTTCTTTATTTAAAAAGACAAATTGATGATAGCGCCGCACGGCGGCTTAATGCGCTGCTCGAAGAAAAAAAAATCAGGGGAGTGATGGTTCAGCCTATTGTCGGCAGAATATACCCTGAAAAAAATCTGGCAAGCCATGTTGTCGGTTTTGTCGGAGACAGAAACAGGGGTCTTGAAGGAATTGAATTTGCGTTTAACAATATCCTAGACGGTGTTGATAACGAAGGCAGAGGCTCGCAGGTTGTATTAACTATTGATACTTATGTTCAGCATATTCTTCGTCAAATTTCATTAAAAACGATGGAAGAAACAAAAGCTGAAGCTGTAATATTCCTGGCGATGGACCCGCGAAACGGCGATATACTCGGTTCGGTTTCACTCCCTGATTTTGATCCAAATAATATCCGTGATTCAGATGCCAATAACCGCATGAACCGCTCTGTTATTTGGGCTTTTGAACCCGGTTCAACGTTTAAAGTTTATTCGATTGCAGCATTAATGGATTTTGGCGCAATAACTGCAAACACAGCTTTTGTTTGTAATGGTGTTTATACACCGACACGCGGCGCTCCGATTACCTGTCTTAGAAACCACGGCAGAGTAACAGCAAGAGAAATTATTATTCATTCCTGCAATACAGGAGCGGCTTACGCATCAGATAATATTAATAACAGTACGTTTTATCAGTATTTAAGTAATTTTGGTTTTGGTCTGCGAACCGGAGCCGGAAGTCCCGGTGAAACAGTAGGTTATTTTGTACCAAGCGCGAACTGGTCGGATCGTTCAAAGCCGACTATTGCTTTTGGTCAGGAAATTGCAGTTTCTGCATATCAGATACTTCAGGCGACAACTGCAATTGCCAATGACGGAGTTTTGGTTCCTCCGCGTATTATTCTGGAAACAATTTCTGCAGACGGCAAAACAGTAACAGAATGGGAAGCAGGAGAAAGCCGACGCATTTTAAGCGCAGAAGCCGCAAGAGCCATGAGATCTTACATGGTAGACACTGCAGCAAGCGGCGCAATGGGTTGGCGAGCCGGTGTTCAGGATATGCCGATTGGAGTAAAAACAGGCACTGCTCAAATTATCGATCCTGTAACAAGAAGATATTCCGAGACTGATTTTATCGCAAGTTGTGTCGCGCTTCTTCCCGATGATAATCCATTGCTTGTTCTTTACTGCGCGGTAATTAAACCGCAAGGACAAATTTACGGGGCAACAATTGCCGCTCCTGCCATTCGTGAAGCTGCCGAAGCATTAATCGATTATCTTGGCATCCCGCGCGGACGCAATCCGCAAATTGATCATCCGGATTCTGTAACAATTTCGGCAGGACGCCTTCCCCCTGTTGAAGATCATGTACCTGATTTTTCCGGTATTGCCAAAAGAGTTTTACTTCCCTTGTTGTTCCGTAACGACATCAGTGTAGAAATTTTAGGAGACGGCTGGGTACGCCGCCAAAATCCGCCTGCCGGAACTCCTTTTACGCCGGGAATGAAGATTGTTCTGGAACTGGAGTAAGGGTGACTGACACCTACTAATATCAGTACGAATTTCCTTGACCATTCCTCCAAATTTATTATTTTATAGTTACCAGTATTTTCTTCCTGGAGGACTAATGAAAGACAGAAGCGTCAGAATACTCGATATTTTAGCAAAAAATAAAAGCGTTAAAGTAACCTTGCTGGCTGAATTAATGGATGTTTCGCAAGTGACCCTGCGCAAGGATTTGGATAATTTAGAGAAAATGGGTATCATTCATCGTTCTCACGGATACGCCAGCCTGGATGGAGCCGATGACACTGGAAAACGAATGGCGATAAATTATTCGATAAAACGAAAAATTGCAAAAGCGGCTGCAAATACAATTGAAAACGGAGAAACAATAATGCTTGAATCCAGTTCCTGCTGCGCTATGTTTGCAGAAGAACTTGCGATTTTACGCAAAAATGTAACTATAATTACAAATTCAACTTTTATAGCGAATTATATATGTCATTTACATAATATTAAAATCATTTTGCTTGGAGGATTTTATCAATCAGAATCACATACATTGATAGGTCCTATGACTATAAATTGTGCTGAAAGTTTTTATACTGATAAACTTTTTTTAGGAACAGATGGTTTTATATCCGGACAAGGTTTTACAGGCAGAGATTATTTTTGTGTAGAAACTGTGCTTGGGCTTGCCAATCATGCGGATAAAATATTTGTATTAACTGAGTCTGCAAAATTTAACCGGCGCGGAGCGTATAATAAAATAAATCTTGATAAAGTAACAGGCGTTTTCACTGATGATAAAATCCCGATAGATGTAGAAACAGTTTTACTTAAAAACGATGTATCAATAATAAAAGTACCGGCTGTTGAAGAAATAATAAAATGGCGGCAATTTCCCGGATTAACACCTATTTTATATAAGGAAAGGATTAATTAATAATCTTTTAAAATCTCCAATAATCGTTCTTTTTTAATCGATCTTAAAAAATTTGCAAGGCGAGGTCCTTGATCTTTTCCAATTAACGCCTGATATGCCGCACCGAAAAGCGCTTTACCGTCGATACCTGCTTTTTCAGCAGCAGCATAAACTGCCGTAGAACAGGTTTTATCATCTTCGAATGTTTCGATTTTGTTAATAACATCGTCTCGCAGGATGCGGATAGCATTCTTCTCAATTTCAGATAATTCTCTAATAAAACTCTCTATTTCTTCTCCGTGTTCTCTGCTTGATTTTAACAACCTAAACTTAAAATCTTCAGGTGCGCAGTTTTCTACCCAGAACTTTGCACACTGCGCTCTTGCTCTGATTGCAGGAAGCTGCTGCGGCTTTAGATTATTATCGTTAGCTGTTAAATCTGTTATAGCTTTTTCTATATCGCCGTCTGCTATTTGAATTAAATTGCACAAATGACGGAATGGAATTTGATACGGCGTTATCATGTCTTCTATACGAGGCGTTTTGCCATCGCCGCCTGCGCTTATACTGGTGCTTACCTGCGATAATTCATAAATACGCCTTTCTTTTTGATAAACTTCATCATTTTTTGCAGCTTCAATTTTAAATGCAATACGTTCATTTTTATCGTAGTCTTCGTAAATTTTAATTACATCAAGGTCAAATGAAATTGTAAACTCGGTATTTGGTCTTGTTCCCGCAAAAAGGAAGCGAGTTACTTCAGGTGTATAAACATTTAACACATCATCTAAAGTGATAACATTACCCGACGATGACGACATTTTTCCCGGCAATCCTTTGGTTCCGATAAAATCGTAGCGGAAAGTAATCGGCGCATCCCAACCGTACACATCTTTACAAACATGTTTGGCAGTATCAAAACTACCGCCCTGTGAATGATGATCTTTTCCGGCAGGTTCAAAATCAACTTTTTCATATTCCCAGCGCATCGGCCAGTCGATACGCCATGTCAATTTAATACCCTTTGCTGTTTTTATATCGAGCTTTTCCGCGTTGCCGCATTTTTTGCATTTATAACTTAAAACCCAATCGCCGTCTACAGACGGAACGTCTGCGCTTTCAATCTCGGTTTCGTCTTTATTGCACTTTTCGCAAAAGACACTGACAGGCCACCACTGTCCCTGAATTTTGTGGTCTTCATCGCGGAATTTATCCAGAATATTTTTTAATATATCGCGTTTTTCAAGAGCTTTTCGGATACCATCAGCATAAACAGAAGATCGGTACTTTTCGGCTTGATAAATATATTCAGGGTATATCCCAACTTTTGGCAAAGTGTTTTCAACATCTACTTCGTGATGACGCGCATAACTGGAATCGCGCTCCCACGGGTCAGGAACCATAGTGATAGGAAAACGCAGGAAACTTTCAAGCTCTTCCTGCTTGGGCATATTGGCAGGAACTTTGCGGAATACATCGTAATCGTCCCATGAATAAATAAAGCGCACATTTTTTCCCATGTCACGTAACGCGCGTACAACAAGTTCCACAGAAATAATTTCCCTGAAATTTCCGATATGAACGCTGCCCGAAGGTGTTATCCCGGAAGCGCAGGTGTAAAGTTCTTTATCACCTTTATTAAAAATAATTTTCGCTGCTGTTTCGTCAGCCCAATGGTTTGTTTTCATAATATTATTAAGTAGTTTTCCCCAATTACCCTTTAGTTAAGCGTCATGCCTTCATTACCATGTCCCTTTTTGTTTTCAAAATCCGGCATAATTCCTCCAAAGTATAATAATGTAGAGTTATCATACAATTTTTCGTTTATAATTGCAAGTTTTTGCTTTTTATTACAAATATAGTAAATTTTGTATGCAATATGTATTCTTTTTCATACATTATTCTTAATTATATCTTTTTTGCAAATTGTCATCCATTAATTACTTTTGTGTAAGTCATTATAGGATATAGAGTTACATGATTTGTTTGCAAATCTTGCCAATTTGGCACGGTTTTTGCTAGTAGTTACGCATGGATAGAGCAATGTCTTTTATATATTCAATGTTCATCAATAACCCGGGTCGTATCAGCGTTATTAGAAAAAATAATGTAAATTCCGCTAGGGGTGAATTAAAATCCGAAATTGTAAGGAAATCTATCCATTTTCTTATTGCTCTTGTTCCCTTCATGGCTGCGATTAATAAAATGGCAACAGTTTCTATTTTAATGATAGGAACCTTGGGATATGCTGTAATGGAATATTTGCGTCTTTCAGGTGTAAAAATACCGATGATTTCTTCTATTACTAGTATGGCTTCACGTCCTCGTGATTTTGGTCGTTTTGTGATGGGACCTGTAACTTTGGGAATGGGAGCCGCTATAGCCCTGCTTTTATATCCTTCAAACGCTGCAATTATTGCAATTTACGCTCTGGCTTTCGGTGATGGTTTTGCCAGTTTAATAGGAAAGTTTTTTGGAAAATGGCGTCCTGCATTTCTATTTGGTAAAAGTGTAGAAGGCTCATTTGCCTGTTTTATTGCGGTTTTTATCAGCGCATACGCTGTCAGCAGTAACTTGCATATTGCTTTTATAGCCGCTTTTGTAACGATGGTTGTTGAAGCCATGCCCTTGGAAGATTATGACAACCTTGCCATTCCGGTAACTGTCGGTTTGGCTGTGCAGCTTGTTTCTGCGGTGTTTTAAAAGTCCTATTTAAGTTTTTAATAGATTACCCGATATTAAAAACCGGTGTTTTAACCAAAAAAATATTTTGAAATATTTTCAAAATATTTCAAAAAAGACTTGACAAAGTTTTTTAAAAATGTTATATTGTTTTTAGATTATCAAAAGGGGTACTTTTGATTTGGTTTAAAAGAACCATGTCAAAGGGAACCAACCGGGATTAGACTTCAAAAGGTCAATGCTGATTAACTTGGCTTTGACAAATTGAAAAAAGCGCGCACTAGCGGTTGCTTAGGCATGTTTGCTTGCTATGCAAGCCCCAGTGCATTTCCATGCGTCTTTAATAAACAAAAAATTTAATTATTTTCAGGGCAGAATTTTGATAAATTTTTGTCCAGGTACTTGACAAAGTATCAAAGAAAATAGTATTTTCTAAAGCCTAGCGCAAAAGTAACTTCTGCGTTTTGTTTTGGAATGCCCTTATGGGCAGTCTGACTAATTGATTTGGTCAGGTCGAAACCTAATGGTTTCAGTGATATTTGGCAACAAACCTGGTTTTGAAAGGAACTGGGTATTAGGGAAGGGGAGAGTTGTCTGACCACTCTAGAGTGGTCAGATTGCGAGTTTCAATTTGACGGTTGGAACTCGTACAAGTATGACAGATAAGCTGGAAACGGCGTGTTTGTTATACAAAGTAGGTAGTTTTGACTATTGTTGCAAATGGTCAAAACAAGCAGCAAGCGTAATAGAAACGCTATGGCGTTTCTATTTTGAAGTTTCACTAAAG
>WQYB01000033.1 GCA_009781475.1 Treponema sp. | reverse complement strand
TCAGGCGGCGGTGTTTCATCGGGGCTTTTGTCGTTTTTAAAAGTGAGCGACCGTTCGGCTTCTGCGATAAAATCGGGAGGCACAACAAGGCGTGCCGCAAAGATGGTAACCCTCGATATCGATCATCCCGATGTTGAAAAGTACATTGGCTGGAAAGCAGGGGAGGAACACAAAGTCGCTTCGATGGTGACAGGCTCCCTTATATTGAAGAAACACGTTGATGCGATAAAACGTGCGCTGACAGGTTTTAGAGGACCTGAGGACGACAAGTTTAATGCCGAAAAAAACCACGAGCTTGCGATGGTACTTCGAGCCGCGATGGGAGATAAAATTCCGCCATCATATTTGTATCAGCAATTGCGCCGTCTTGAACAGGGTGACGATGAAGTTGATGTTTCCCAGTATTCCACCGCTTGGGATGATGAAGCGTACAATACTGTTTCAGGACAAAGTTCCAATAACAGCTTACGTCTTAGCGATGATTTTATGCGAGCGGTTTTGAATGACGGCGATTGGGATTTGCGCACACGCACGGCAGGCGATTCCATTAAAACTGTAAAGGCTCGCAAGTTATGGAACGACATTGCAAAAACAAGCTGGCAATGCGCCGACCCGGGTTTGCAATATCACACTACTATTAATGACTGGCACACTTGCCCTGCCGGCGGCGAGATAAGAGCTTCCAATCCATGTTCTGAATATATGTTCCTTGATGATACCGCCTGTAATCTGGCTTCCATAAACCTTGCTCATTTTTACGATAAAATAAATAAAACATTTAATGTTGATGGTTATATTCACGCAATTGATATTTGGACAACGATACTTGAAATTTCTGTAGTGATGGCGCAGTTTCCTTCTGTGCGTATCGCTGAGTTGTCGTATCAGTACCGCACGCTTGGTTTGGGTTATGCAAACTTGGGAACCCTTCTAATGGTCATGGGTTTGGCTTACGATTCAGAGCAGGGTCGATCTGTAGCGGGAGCGCTCTCGGCGATTTTGTCGGGAGAATCTTATGCGCAGTCCGCTCGCATGGCGGCGCAGCACGGTCCTTTCGCGCGTTACGGTGAAAACGCCGAGAATATGCTGCGTGTTATACGCAATCACAGACGTGCTGTAAATAACGCTTCTGACAGCGAGTACGAAGGACTCCATACAATTCCAAAAGGAATTGATCCTGCCAACTGCCCCGGTTATCTTTTAGACGCGGCAAAAGCATCATGGGACAGAGCTTTGGATTTAGGCAAGATACACGGTTACCGTAACGCGCAAGTTACAGCAATCGCGCCGACAGGAACTATCGGTCTTTTAATGGATTGTGATACCACAGGTATCGAGCCCGATTTTGCACTTGTTAAATTTAAAAAACTTGCAGGCGGCGGTTACTTTAAAATAATAAATCAATCCGTGCCGCCCGCTTTGGAAAGTCTTGGTTATTCGCCGCAGTCAATCGAAGAAATTGTCGCGTACGCGATGGGCAGAAAAACCCTAAGCGGTGCTCCCGCGATTAGTCATGAAACGCTTAAAGGAAAAGGTTTTACTCCCGATATAATTACCAAAATAGAAGAAGCTGTAAAAACAGCGCTTAACCTTGAAGGTGTTTTTAATCCGTATATACTTGGAAAATCTTTTGTCGAAGAAGATTTAAGAATCCCCGAATCTACATGGTCGCTTGCAGGTTTTAGTGTTCTTAAACATCTTGGTTTTAGCACTCAGGATATTGAAGACGCAGAGCTTTTCGCCTGCGGTACTATGGGGCTTGAAGGAGCGCCGGGTCTTAAAAAAGAACATTATGCCGTTTTTGACACAGCGGCTCCGTCAGGAAAAAAAGGAAAAAGATCGATACCATGGATTGCGCATATCGGCATGATGGCTGCAACTCAGCCTTTTATTTCCGGGGCAATTTCTAAAACTATCAATATGCCTAACTCTGCCAATTACGATGATGTAAAAGGCGCTTACATGGTCTCCTGGAAAAACGGTCTTAAAGCTGTAGCATTGTACCGTGACGGCTCAAAACTTTCACAGCCTTTAAATACTTTCGCTCCGGGAACCGATCCGTTAGCTGACACTATCCTAAAAGTTGAAAAAGGACTTGAGCTGCCGGCATCAATGCAGGATCGCAAAAAAGCGGCGACAATAAGAGGGCTTAGAAAACCTCTTCCAAACCGCAGGATGGGATATACTCAAAAAGCAAAAATCGGCGGACATTCAATTTTTATTAGAACAGGCGAATACGAAGACGGAAATCTCGGCGAAATCTTCCTTGATATGCACAAGGAAGGAGCCGCGTTTAGAAGTCTTTTAAACAGTTTTGCTATTACTGTTTCGCTTGGGCTTCAATACGGCGTACCGCTTGAAGAATATGTTGATGCCTTTACATTCAGCCGCTTTGAACCAAACGGTCTTGTGCAAGGTCATGATTATGTAAAAATGGCGACCAGTGTAATCGATTATGTTTTCCGTGACTTGGCGATCAGTTATTTAAAACGTAGCGATTTAGGGCAAGTAAAACCGGAAGATTTAATTGCGACAGCTACAAAAAGCGAGGCAGATGCTGCCGATCCAAAACCGCGCGGCGAAAAAAGCAGTGTAGGTTTCAGACCAAACAGCGTAACTGTTTCTGCAAGTAAAACTGCTAAACAGCCGCTGCCTCTTTCGCCGCCTGCAGGTGATCAAACGCAAGCTCGTTCGCAGGAGATAACAGGAGGAGCCGGTAGTTCACCAAAAGCATTGGCTTCCAGTTCGGTTTTTTCTCAGTCTCAAGTGGCAGTGATGACACAGCCGCAGACACAAGTTGCCGTGAAGGGACAAGCGAAGTTTGAACAAACGAAGTTTGAACAGTCCTATCCTGAAGAAAGCGAAGTTATAAAAATTGTTCATGCGCGTATCAAAGGTTACGAAGGAGATCCGTGTACGTCATGCGGTTCGTTTACATTGCTTAGAAACGGAACCTGTATGAAATGCGATACTTGCGGCGGCACTACAGGGTGTTCCTGATATAGTGAATCAGTTTTACGCCGCGTTTATACCCGGTTTACAAAATGTAATTGCAGGGGTAATAAAAGAACGGCTTAAAGACGCTGTAATACACAAACTTCTTGACGGCGCTGTAATTTTTGAAACTGAAACAAGTTACGATAAATTAAATTTTTTCTGTTTTAATAATATCTTCGCGGTGGTGAATGTTGTAGAAGATTTTCACACGGAGGCACGGAGGCGCAGAGAACACGGAGAAAATATTTTAGTAAATAATGTAAAAGAATTTATTAATAATAGTATAAATCTTGATATTATTTCTAATAACAGTAAGAGTTTTAAAACATTCAGGATTGTTATATCTAATGAAAATCAGCCTGCGGCAATCGATGAAAAATTAAGAGTAGAAGCAGAAAAATATATTTCCCGTATCAGCGGTTTAAAGGTTAACCGAAGTTTACCCGATACCGAGTTTTGGTTTTTATACCGAAGGGATGATGATACAAAAAATAATTTTACAATTTTTATGAAACGCCTTACCTTGCGTCCTTCTTGGGAAAGAACTCTGCACAAAGGAGAACTGCCGCCGCCTTTAACTTGGGTTTTGTGCCGTCTTGCAGACATTAAACATAATGATACCGTTCTTGATCCATTTTGCGGTTACGGCTCAATTCCAAATACGGCAATGAAACATTTTCACATAACCAATTTTATCGCAAGCGATAATAACAAGGAAGCTGTATTATATACAACATCAAGATTTAAGAAAAAAAATCCTGGCAATTTTGTTATACACAAAGCCGATTTTAATAAACTTCCCGCGATTATAAAAGAAAAAAGTATCGATGTAATTATCACAGATCCTCCGTGGGGGTATTTTAAAGAAGTAGACAATACAGTGTTTTTAAAACAAATGTTTGAAGTTTTCGGTAAATTATTAAAAGACGGAGGAAGGGTAGTGGTGTTATACGCAAATGATGATAGTTTTTTAAAAGCACTGCCTTCGCATTTTGAGCTGCAAAAAAGTATACCTATTTTACTTTCCGGCAAAAAAGCAGTTATATATGTATTCAAGTACTTGTTTGTTTGATAATATAGTTATAAAATGATAAAAATAAAGGAGTTAAACATGAAATTAATTTTTTTAGGACCTCCGGGTGCAGGTAAAGGAACATTGGCAGTAAAAGCTGTAGAACTTTTAAAAGTACAGCAGATTAGCACAGGTTCAATTTTTCGTGCAGCTATTGCCGCAAAAACTCCATTGGGTCTTAAAGTAAAAGAAATTATAGATGCGGGAAAACTTGTAGATGATGAAACAACAATCGCGCTTGTAAAAGAAAGACTCGCGATGGATGATGTTCAAAACGGTTATATATTAGACGGTTTCCCAAGAACAATTCCACAGGCAGAGGCGCTTGCTACTTTTTCAACTGTAGAAAAAGTTATAAACTTTGATATTCCCGACGAAGGTGTTTTGGAACGTCTTGGCGGACGGCAGGTTTGCCGCAAATGCGGTTATAATTTTCATGCAGTTTTTAATAAGCCATCAAAAGAGGGTGTTTGCGATCATTGTGACGGAGAAGTTTATATCCGTGATGACGATAAACCAGAAGCTGTTCAAAAACGACTTGAAGTATACCGAGCTCAAACAGCGCCGTTAATCGATTATTACCGCGAAAAAGGACTACTATTAGACATCGACGCAAGACCTATGGTTGATGAAATCGTTATAAGTTTTAAAAAAGCACTGGGGTTATAGGGTTTTACTCAAGTCTGCCGGAAAAAACATAGATTTTTTCTTTCAGTTTGGCGTATAATACTTATGAGGCAGATAAATTGGAAAAAAATAATTTTTTAATCGGCTATTATGGATTTTGGGTTATATTAACCTATTTGAATGCCATTGCCGGATTATTCGGAATATTTTTCGCAATGGGTGGTCATATAAGATATGCTCTTATGTGTTTAATGATTTCCGGTTTATGTGACGGACTTGACGGGCGTGTAGCAAACTTAAAAGAAAGGACTGACAGGCAAAAGGGTTATGGAATACAGGTAGATTCTTTTGCCGATATAATCAGCTTTGGCATTCTTCCGGTATTTTTGGGTGGAAGTATAATACAAAAATATTTTACTGCAGAAATATTTATAACTTTTTATCTGATAATATCTGTCATATATATTTTAGCTGCGATTATTCGGCTCGCTTATTTTAATGTAATAGAAACAGAACATTTAAATAAAAAAGAAAGACGAAACTTTTTTGAAGGTTTGCCTGTGACAAGTGTTGCTATTATAATTCCTGTATTTTATTCAATATGTTGTATATTTAATTTTTCACTGTCGTATGTATATATGGTGATGCTCTTATTTTATCAATAGCATTTTTGATAAGAGTTAAAATACCAAAGCCGCGCGGACATGCTCTTGTTTTTCTTTGTTTAATTGCGCTGCCTGCCGCCATTTATATTATTTTCTTCGGAGGTAATCAGCTCTGATTTGTGGAAATTACGGTACTGTTGAAATAACATCAAAAGAAAAACTTTCATTAAGATTTTTTTACAATACATTGGCAGGAAGATTATTTTTACAGATATTGATAAAACCATTTGTTTCTGTTTTTTTTGGATTTTTAATGGATGCTAAAGTATCAAGGCTTTTAATCAATGGTTTTATTAAAAAAAATAAAATTAATATGGATGAATATGAGAATGTTAAATATTTATCTTTTAATGATTTTTTTTCCAGAGAAGTCAGAAAAGAATGCAGGTTTTCAAGTGAAAATATAAATGACTTGATATCTCCTTGTGACGGAAAATTAACAGTATACAAAATTAATTCTGACAGTGTTTTTCAAATTAAAAATTCGCTTTACAATATTGACAGTTTATTACAGGATAAAACTCTTGCCGGTGAATATATAAATGGAGTTTGCCTTATTTTCAGGCTGACACCGGATGATTACCACAGGTATTGTTATATTGATAATGGTGAAATTCTGGCAATTAAAAAAATAAATGGTGTACTTCATACAGTCCGTCCAATAGCGCTCCAGCATTATAATATATACAAAATGAATTCCAGAGAATGTACAATTATGAAAACAGATAATTTCGGTAAAGTTATTCAAATTGAAGTTGGAGCTCTTTTTGTAGGACGTATAAAAAATAAAGCGGCAAGCGGTTTTTTTAATCGAAAAGGGGAAAAAGGATTGTTTGAATTTGGGGGTTCTACAGTTATCTTGTTATTTCAAAATAATAAAATAATAATTGATGATATTATATATAGTAATACAATGAATGATAAAGAAACAATTGTAAAAATGGGATGCAAAATCGGAGAAATAAGTAATATAAAGGAAAAAAAATTGTGAGTGTAATACGAATTATTTTCGTGCTTTTTATTTTTATTTCAATTTGTATCGGCGGAAACTTTTATATTGCAAAAAGACTATATCAATTTTTTATCCAGGTTTTTCCGCATTTTAATGTAAAAATTTATATAGGTGTGTATATTTTTATTGCATCATCATTATTGGCAGGACTATTGCCGCTGCCGTTGGCAATTTCCAAAATGTTTAATTTTATTGGCGCATATTGGCTTGGTTTTTTTATGTATTTTATTTTACTGTTTTTTGCTGTTGATTTAATAGTTTTATTGGGAAGGGTAACAAATGTAATTCATATATCCATGTTGAATAACATCCGGTTGTATTCAGGATTAGCTGTTGTTATATTAACTGTTGGAATATTATCTTACGGTATATATAACGCAAATCAAATTAAAATAACTAATTATGAAATAGAGTTTAAAAACGTATCATTAAATAATATGAAAGTTGTTATGATAAGTGATTTGCATTTAGGTGATGTGCATTCTGAAAGAAACCTTGAAAGTATGGTAAAAAAAATAAATGATTTAAATCCTGACATTGTGTGTTTTGTCGGAGATATTTTTAATGATAATTTTTATATGATAAATAATCCGGAAAAAGCAATAGCATTATTTAAGAATATTAATGCTGTTTATGGTGTTTACGCATGTTTGGGAAATCATGACGGCGGGCACACTTTAAATCAAATGAAAAACTTTCTTGAAGAAAGTTATATAAAACTTCTTAATGATGATTATATAATTATAGATGAACGCCTTGCCCTGTTCGGAAGGCTTGATGCAAGTCCGATAGGTGGTTTTGGAGATCTAAAAAGGAAAGATATTTCGGATATAATACTTTCAGTAAGTGAAAATATGCCGGTTATTGTAATAGATCATAATCCGGTGCACATTAATGAATACGGCAATGAAGTTGATTTAATTTTATCAGGGCACACTCACAGCGGACAGATGTTTCCGGTAAGGTTTATAACAAAAGCTATGTTTGTTATAGATTACGGACACCATCAAAAAGATACGTATAACCATGTTATTGTTACATCAGGTGTAAGTACATGGAGACCTCCTATGAGAATAGGTACTAATAATGAGATTGTAAGTATTTTAATTCGCTAAAAAAGTTTTAATTCTTCCAGTATTCTTCCGGTAAGATCGACTGCCGCCTTTTCGGCTTCTAACATAAAGTTATCTTTTTCTCCTCGGCGTTTTACTTCGACAACAGGCGGCTGTTGTGAAAGCCCCTTGTCTCCGACAACAACACGATATGGAATACCTGTAAGATCTGCGTCATTGAACTTTACGCCGGGACGTTCGTTGCGATCATCAAGTAAAACTTCGATACCTGCTGCTGTTAAATCTTTTACAAGTTTGTCTGCCGCTTCTTTCATTACTCCGTCATATTTAATTGGAACGACAATGACATGGAAAGGCGCGACAGAAATCGGCCAGATAATGCCGGCGTCATCGTGGTGTTCTTCGATAACAGATGCGAGAGTGCGATCAACACCGATGCCGTAACAGCCCATCGTTGGTATTTGGCTTTTTCCGTTTTCGTCAAGGAAACTTACATTCATTGAACGGGTGTATTTATAACCAAGTTTAAAAATGTGACCAAGTTCATTACCCATCTTTGTATACAATTCACCGCTGCAAAGCGAGCATTTATCTCCTGCTTTTACTGTACGTAAATCTTCGATCATCCATGCGTTAAAATCTCTGCCGTACGAGACATGTTTGTAATGTAAATCTTTAACAAGTGCGCCTGTGACTGCGTCATTCATTGCTGTTACAGAATGATCGATTACAAGCGGAAGAGCGGTTAAACCCACAGGTCCTGCAAATCCTACAGGCGCATTTGTAAGGCGTATAACATCGGCATCGGATGCGAGAGCTACTTCGCTTGCTTTAAGAATCGCAGCAAGTTTTACTTCGTTTACATCAAGGTCGCCGCGAATTGCTACTGCAAAAAAAGCCTCGGTATAAACTTCAGGTGCGTCTTTTGACGGTTTTGTTCGTTCAAGTTTAGAACATCCCGGCGCAGAAGAAAGATCGAGTTCGACATTGATTGCTCGATATATCAACGTTTTAATAAATGTTTGCGGTTTTGTTTTTAAAAAATCGCAAAGTTCATCGATGGTTTTTACATTCGGTGTATCAATTTTTTCAAACGCGGGAGTATTTGCGGCAGTGGCTTTCGCGTTTTCAATCGAAGTTTGCGCAGTGAAATCTTGTGCGCAGGATGCTTTTTCTACGTTGGCTGCATAACCGCACTTGCATAAAATTAATGTGTTGTCGCCGACATCACTTTCTACCATAAACTCTTCCGAGCCGCTGCCTCCCATTGCGCCTGAATCGGCTTTTACAGGAATGACAGAAAGCCCGCATCGTTTAAAAATTTGGCGGTATGCGCGTCCCATTGCCTGGTAAGTATCATCAAGGCTTTTTTCATCGGCATGCCATGAATAGGCGTCTTTCATCACAAACTCGCGCCCTCGCATCACTCCGTAACGAGGGCGGACTTCATCGCGGAACTTGGTATTAATTTGATAGAGCGCAAGCGGCAATTGACGATAACTGGAAAGCTCGTCACGCACGATCGCGGTAAACGCTTCTTCGGCGGTCGGTGAAACGACAAAATCGTTATCCAAACGATTTTTTACACGCAGAAGCGACTGTCCCATCGCGTCCCAACGGCCTGATTCTTTCCATAGTTCACCGGGGACAACAACTGTCGGTTTTATTTCAAGAGCGCCGATTGCGTCCATTTCTTCACGAACGATCTTTTCTACTTTGCGAAAGGATCGAAGCCCCAGGGGGAGGTAGGCAAAAAGCCCGTTGGCAAGTTTACGTAAAAGACCTGCGCGAAACATTAGCCTGTGGCTTGCGATTACTGCGTCTGCGGGGACTTCCCTGAGTGTGGGTATAAATGCGTTTGAATATTTCATATCAACTCCGATTTTGTATATAAAAGATATATCGGGCAGGGCGGAGTTGGGGTTCCAGTCGCTAACCTCCTGTTAGCTCCTTCCACCCCCGTCTTCGCGCTCTCGGCGCATCCTTGCGCCGCAAATCTGGTTAAGGCTTTCGCCTTATCTATATTTACAAGAGCACTTCGTTTCAACTCCGCAGTTTTATTCTCCTTTATAATTTTCTATCTTTAATATTCATATTTTTGTATATAAAAGATATATCGGGCAGGGCGGAGTTGAACCGCCGACCTCTTGGTCCCGAACCAAGCGCGCTACCATCTGCGCTACTGCCCGTAGCTTCGTTTTATGTAAAAAAAAACTCGTCCGAAGACGAGCTTACGAGAGTGACGGGACTTGAACCCGCGATCTCCGGCGTGACAGGCCAGCGCGATAAACCAACTTCGCTACACCCCCAAGGTTTTATTAATTTATCAAAAATAGAAAAAACAGTCAAGCCCATTTGATATATTTTTGTTGTAAATTATTCCAATTTTCCTGTCATGTACACAATCGATGAAGCAATTCCTCTTGCATCTTTTTCTTCTTCGTTTTGCACTTTTGCTTTTAATAGTTCCAAAAACTTGTCGAGTAAATCTACAGTCGCTTCCATCCAGCAAGTGACCATCATTCCGGCAAGCTCGCCAGAATAACCTTTTTGTTTTGCCGATTCTTTGTATTTTAATGCTTCGTCTATTAAAAAACGCATTTGCTTTAATTCACGCCAGCCGGCAGGGATTACAGAAAAACCTTTTTCTATAAATGTTTCGATACCGGGAAAACCTTTTTCGTTAATTTCATAATGCCAGTCGGTTATGATTATATCTTTTGGAATCATGTCGATGGCTTTCCAGGTTCCCCAAATATCGCCTTCCCATGCATGATATCCGCAAGCATCAGCATTATTTAAACGATCCCCCCACATCAGCATCTTCCAGCCTTTTTCTTTTACGATATGATCGTAAAGAATATTTACAGTACGCGCAAAAAGGTATGGACGTGTTTTTCCTGAACAGCGAGGGCAGGTTGATTCTGCTAAAGAAAATACTTCATCCATGCCGACATGCAGGTAATCTGTTCCAAAGTCTTCCATTATTTCGTCCATCATCGGGAAAACATATTTGTATACATCATCATTTGATGCGCACCAGCTATGGCAGTAAAATGCCAAGTCGTGGGTTTTGGGATCGCCATCGTCTGGCATGAAGGGTGTTTCGTCAAACTCAGGATGAAGTTCCAAGAGTTTATTTTTATCAAACCGCCAGCCCTGATGACCAAGGCACATAAACAAAGGTACGATTTTTATGCCCGCTTCTTTTGCGGCAGCGCCGACTTTCTGTGCTTCGTTTCTTCCGAAACTGCCGTCTGCAAGTTCCGGGAAGCAGCGGTAATTGTATCCCGGATTAAACTCAATACATAATAGATTTACACCTAACGGCGCTAATCCTTCTTTTATATATTGAACCAATTTTTCTGTTACGCTTGCATCTTTAACACGCAAATGAACTGCCTTAATCATAAAAGCTCCTAAAATTTATTTTTTGCTTAACGCCGCGACTGCCGCGCCGAAAAGACTTGCCTGTTCTACAGGAGAAACTATATAAGGACGAGGTTTATCGATAAAAAGCATTTGATGCAGATAAGATTCAAGAGAGCGGCGCATGCCTTTGTATATTAAAAAAGTTGTTCCTTCTACTGCGATTCGTACAGGCGAATATGGCTCATAACAGGGATTCATCTGTTCAATTGTGGCTGCTAGTATTGCTGCGGAAAATAAAGCGCCTCGTTCAGTTATTATCGAAGAAAGATATTGTATTGCAGCAATTGCATCTGTTTCGTCAGGTGCAAATAATGAACCTAAAGGTCCTTGTGCGCAAAGAGGAGCGCGGCAAAATTCATTTAATACTTTTGTTTCCAAATATGTCATTGAAAGTATTTCCTGTGAATTTTTAAATTGTATAACTTTATCTTTTATTGCCTGTTTGATGATATGTAAAGTCAGTGGTCCCAAATATGCGCCGGAAACTGTTTTTTCAAGATGATAACAACCCGGATTTTTTGTTGTGTTGTCGTACTCAACGTCTAACTGTCCGCGGTTACGAACTTTAAAATTTCCTGTTTCGCATACAACAATCTGCGCAGAAGTTTGTGAATTAAAATTTATTTTTGGGATAACAGTTTCCGGATATGCCGTGTTAAAACCTGTTCCTAAAATAAAACCGATTACAGGACCGGCTTCTGCAGAAAATTTACTGGTTGTGTGTACAGGTTCGCCGTCAGCCGGGATCGATACAACTCCGGAAAGTAATGTAGCTACAGTGTCGTTTAACAATACGATAGGACCATCGTAAGAACAGCCTTTTGCAGCCAGCGCTTCACGCAATCCTTTGCCGATTGCTTTACCGATTACTTCGGGAGCGTCTATTTCTTTGCTGAATGAAAGTAGAATCCCGTCGGCGTCAGAGGTAATTTCCATAGGATATGAAAAAGTAAAACCAATTCCTTCGATAGGTGTTTCTTTAAGAAGCGGAATCGTAACATCAGCAATAGCGTTAAAAAATTCTTTAGCACTTACATGGCCGTTTGTGCCCGGCATTGGAGATTTATTTGTTCCTTTAGCGACAGCTTCACCCTTTTCATTAAAATAAACAAGGCTGGAGCGTAAGTTGGTTCCGCCTGCATCCAGGGCAAGAACTGTTTTTCCTGCCGGTATTTTGGTAATTGGAGTTATATAAGACGGAATCATCGCAAGACTTGATGTTTTGTTTTCCAGACCTCGCTGCATTTCGACTTGTATCTCTTTTACTAAAGCATGAGGATCGATGGCATCATAATGAAAACCGTAATACCTTGCGAAACCGGACAGTTCTTCTGCGTTAAATTTGCTCATTTTTTTCTCCTGATGTAAGTTTCAAAATATTAGTTATTTTATCATGCATTATGATAAATATCAATTAATTGTTTGTTATTTCAAAAGCTCTTTTTACAAGGTCAAAGGATTTTGCTTTTTCTGTCATTTCTATAGCGTGACCTGTTCTAAGGTAATATAACCAAACGCGGGTTTGTTTTTTATTTTGAGCCGAAAAAAGATTGAAAACTGCATGATAATAAGCTGATAACTGTGCGGTATGTTCGGCTGGGTTTTCATTGGCATCTGTTTTAAAATCTACAATATGAATTGTATTATTATCTTCAAAAAATAAATCAATATTGCCGTTTATGAAAACTTCTGTGTTATCTTCTTTTTTTACAAGACTTCTGAAGGAAAATTCATTTTCCCGAAAAATAGCATTTTCCGCCATTTTTCCAAGCGGCGAAAGTAAAAAACGTCTTGCCAGTTCATTTCCTGCATCAAGTAAAGTGGTTAATTGTGAAGGGTTTAAAAAACTTGATATATTCGGAGGGATTATTACTTCTATTTTTTTTAACAAGGCTTCAACGCAAATGTGTGCGATTGTTCCAAACTTGCCTGAGTTAAACTTTTCATTGGTTTCATCATTTTTTGAAAAACGGGAAAGTATTAGATCTACTTTACTAAAAATATCATCAGATTTTTGACCGGAAAATTCTTTATTTATCAAAAAATCATTGGTGGTATTTTCTTCTTCGGTATTTTTAAGTGATACAGGTGTTATGTGATTATTTCGTAATATCGGTGTTGTGATTATCTGCGCTTTGTCATAAATAGGTTTTACTTTTTGTAAAAATTCGTTTAACCCGGTTTGGTTATTTTTTGTGTTTGTATTTTTAACATCTTCGCTTTTTATATATTCTTCTGTTAGATGTTTTATTTCTTCAAGGTTAAAAAACGCAGAGTCAGTTTTTAATCCTTCATCAGGAATATGTGATACAATTGCAGGCAGTAAAAGTCCGAATAATGTATCGTTATTTAATATAGAGTCATTTTCTATATAATTTTCACTTTTTTCTTGTTTATTTTCTATATGTGTTTTAATTTGAACAGAAAAATCTTCTGTTTCGCTTGTTTCTTTTATTTCCAATGTTCCTGTTATGTAAAGTTCTTTTTCTGCTCTTGTCATACCTACATATAAAAGACGGCGCAGTTCTGCGGTTCTTTTTCGTTTTACTTCTTCGCTTGTTTGTTCCCAGAAAAAATTATTTCGTTTTCCGCAGATAGAACGGCATTCTGCAGGCGAAGGAGGGCTGAATGCAATTCCGGCTGCATCTGAAAAATAAACAATATCTTTTTTATCTGTTTGGCTTTTTTTTCCGCAAGAGCATAAAAAAACGACAGGAAATTCCAATCCTTTACTTTTATGAATTGTCATTAAATGAACCGCGCTTGGATGTTCCAGTGGAATTTCTACATCAGAAAGTTTTCCGCCTGAATCTCTGAATGAAATCATTGAATCTGTAAAAGACGCAAGGCTTTGATTATCCGCATCGGCGGCTGCGGCAAGATGGAAAAGATAATCAAATAATTCGCGGTATACACTTGTTTGCGGATTCCATTCAGTTTCATAACGGTAACCTTCGTAGTACCATAACTCGCTGATTAAAGAACAAATATTTTCTGTTTTGGCTTTTTCATGAATAGATGAATATATTTTTCTTCCTATAAGATATTTTTCTTTGTCAGATTCATCAAGATTTGAAAGCGGTAAGTCATCAAAAGGTTTAAATTTTACTTTTTTTTCATTATCATTATTATTAATAGAAGAAAGACAAACGGCTGTTCCGCTTAACGATAATCCCGCAAAAGGGGAACGAAGCATTTCTGCGTATGCCGCCTTGTCTATGGGATGGGCTATAAGACGAAGGACAGACATAATATCATTTACAGGTCCTGCAAAAAATAAATCGTTTATATCTTCGCAAGTGTAAGGAATACCTAAAGCTCTTAAATGTTTTTCATATAAATATTGAGATGAACGAGTGCGAAAAAGGACTGCAATCTCATGCGGCTTGTATTTTTGCAATAAAATCTTTATTTTTTCTGCAACAAAACGTGCTTCATTTTCATCCGGTGAAAGTAGTGTTTCTTCATTTTCTGTATCCGTTTCAGTACTTGATTCCGAAGCTTTGTTTAAAATACAAATTGATAAATTTCCATGTGATGAGTCTTCATCTGTGTTATTACCTGATTCAAGCGGTGTGTAACCGGCTTCATAAAGAGGCAGAGAGTCAGACGGCGCAAAAACAGAAGGAAATACAGGAACTTGTGGTTTTTCATCTGAAGAAAAGCCGCTGCCGCCGAATATGGTATTAAACGCTCCAATTAGTTTTGAACAAGAGCGGTAGTTTGTTTTTAAAGGAAGGTTACCGCTTTTAATTTCTTCTTTAAGTTTTCGGAAAACAGATACATCAGCTCCTCTGAATAAATAAATCGACTGTTTTTCGTCACCTACAAAGAAAAGTTTTCCGCCGCTTAAATCTTTTGCTTGCGGAATTTTCTTGTTTGTTATTTCCAATTTTTCTGCCAGAAGGAAAAGTAAATCTTTTTGCAAATCATTATTATCCTGAAACTCATCGATCATAATCGCTTTAAATGCTTCTTTTTCACTTTGTCTTATATCAAGTTGTTCTATAAGAATTGTTCTTGAAAGAGAAGCGACATCTTTAAATGTTAAAACCCCTTCCGATCGCTTTTTTGTTAAATATATATTTTGAAGTTTATTAAATAGTGACATTATGGAAAGAGCAAATCCTGCCTGTATTACAGATATTATTAGTGATGAAAATGGAGTAAAAAGTTCGCGAAGATGTTTTATATTTTCTTTTACTGGGTTATCAGACCTTTTTCCGCTTACTAAACTTACAGATGTTATAGAATTAATTGAATATAGAACTTTTATTAAAGTATTTCTTAATGGGTGTGACTGCGACTTTTCTATTACTGATTCAATTGGGGTATTTAATAATAAATCAAAATATTTTTGAATGTCACTGTCAACTGGTATATTTATATTATCATTTTTATATTTTGTCATAACAGGAACCAAAGGAGGCAGTAAAGATTCATTTTCCAATAAATCATTATTAATTTCTTTTAATAACTTATTAATTTCATCGTTGTATTTTTTCAATTCGTTGTAAATTATATCAAATTGAAGTTTTACATCAGATATAAAATCTTTTGGTTTATCAATATTACAATAATTTAATAAAATATCAGCGAAAATGTTATGAACGATATCATTCGGGCGATTATCAGAATAAAGTATTTCAATAGCAGGATGATGTCTGTGTTCGATAAAAAACGGATATGAAACTTCTAAAGCAAGATCGTAACAGCGATCCTGATCGATTTTAAAGTCTGGGCTAATTCCATAACGGGTGGAACATTGTTTTACAATCGAGGCGCTGTATGAATCAAGTGTTTGAATCCTTGCATTAATAAAATTATTAAGAGCATCCTGCGCTCTTTTTGATTTTTCGCCTTGCTGCGTCTGCGCAATTTCTGAAACAAGAGAATAAATCCTTTTATACATTTGTGCTGCGGCTTTTTTTGTAAATGTAAGAGTCAGTATCTCGTTTACTTTATAACCTTTATCCGTAAGCAGCCAGACAAAACGGTTGGCAAGAACCATCGTTTTTCCTGAGCCTGCGCCGGCAGCTACTACGGCGTTTTCTTCGCAAAACGCTGCTTTTTTTTGTTCTTCGTTTAATTGCATAAATTACTCTCTCGGTTAACTATGTAAACAGTGCGGCATATACGCTGATACTCACAATCGAAACAATCATTATTATTTTGCGGAAAAACGGTAAAATTACCTGTAGAAATTTCCTGTACAAATTGTTCAGCCTTGTTATTAAATTCTTTAAATATTTTTTTATACCATTCGCTGCCGTGTATTATTTGGTCTTTTTCTTTACCCGGTATAATTTTATCTGTAATTGTGTTTCGGATAGTTCCTATAATAACTTCCGCCTTACATTCAATAATACTAAAAAATAAAGCGGTAGAAAAAACTTTCTTTTCATTATCTTCGGCAAGGGTAATATACATGGGAAGCTGGAAATCGCAAAGCGGATCATCTTCTTCTGCGATGCAATCGCTGCGATGCGGAGTCCATTTTAATTTAAAATCTACGATTGTGCAATTATCATTTTCTTTTGAATTATCTTTTAATAAACAATCGATATAACCGTTTAAAATGTACATATCTTTATCATTTTTTTTATCGTAATAACATTCACTTCCCATTATACTGTAACCTGTAAAATAAGTTATAAAACTTATAAGACATTTTTCAAGATTATATTTAAAATCATTTTTTGCAGCCTTAATAATTCGTGATGTAAGAGAACTCATTTGCAATGAAGGAAAACTATTAAAAACACTGTCTAAACTTTCGGTTAATAATACAAGGTAAGGTTTTGGAAGTGATGGCTGTAAACCTTCGGTAACAGGTTCCATTAAAGGTTTATCAAGTTTTTTTAATTCTATAAAAAAATTATTTAATACTGCATGATAAATCAACCCAGATATATTTTTTGCCATAAGAGTTGTTTCGATTTGCGTGTTTTCTAAAGTAAATACCCTTTCAAAAAGCCATTTTAACGAACATTGAAAATATTTTTGCAATGATGTTGCTGATACGCTGTATTTACCTGTTTTTGCATAACTTGTATTAATAATATTTTGAATTTCTTTTGTTGTATTCCATTTGTAATTAGGAGTTTTTCCTGTATTTAAACGTCTTTTTTGCCAATTTAAAAATCCATTTTTTTGATTTTCATGAAGTCTGTTTATTTCTTTTCCATTTAATGAAGATGATGATAAAAGTGAATTAAAGTATAAATTTTCCATTAAATAAAAATCGTTTTCTTCGGTATATCGATCTTTGGGTTCGACAGGAGCGTTTATTTTTGAATGCGGTATCGCGAAACCGGAAAAAGATTTTTCGCAGCAGAAAAAAGCGGAAGTTTTTACGGAATTATACTTATGCATATTTATAAACGAGGCAGACGCATCTTCATCAGCTAAACCCAGTTTTTCACGTTTTTTCTTTGATAGAAACTCCAGTCTTGAATTAATTACTGACAAGTTTTCCTGACCTGCGCCAAGAATAATATGACAGTCAAAAGGAGCGGCGGCTGCGGCTTTATACGGTAAAATCGAAACTCCAGATGATTTTGTCTGCGCAAGATATGGTTTTTCGCCAAGTTGTTCTGTAAAAAATAAAAAAGGATCGATAACTTTAATGTCAGGAAAGTTTTTTTCAAGTTCGACAAGTTCCATTAGTTCGCAAATACACCGGGATAAAATTAAATCGGTTTCTTCGGAACATAACTCCATATCAAAAAAATGTTCACGAAACATGAAATATTGTTTTTGCAATTCATGGAAAGTAATGGAACTGCGAAAAGAGAGAATGTGTTTTTTTAAGTTATTATAAAACGAGCGAAGTTCTTTGTCAAAATACTCAATAGGATTATCGAAGGCGTCTTCCCATACATTTATTAATTGTTTTTTTTCATCTGTCTGTGTCTTTTCATACCAGGAATAAAGACAGTTATTTTTTATTCCAAAATTTATTAATTCATCGATTGTATCTAAATCAGTATTTTTCCACGGAAGATTTTTATTTAATATAAGCGCTGCCACCGACGAAAATGAAAAATCCGAAGTAGCGCAATCCAAAAGTGATCGAAAAAAATTACCGGCAGGATAATCGCTAAGAAGTTTACTTGTGCGTTTTACAAAAGGTATATTTCTGTTTTTAAACTCTCTTATAACATAAGGTTCGTAATTTTCCGCATCAGAAAGGCAAACAACAATTGAATCCCAACTGATTCCATGTTTTTCATTTAAGGAACGAATGAAAAGCGCAGCTTCTTTTATTTCGCTTCGAGAATTGGTATAAAAAAATGTTTCGCTGTTTTTTTGGGTCTCGTTTTTTTCTATATCATTGATATTTATAATATTTACATGTTCGCTTTTTGATAATAAATCCTTATAATCGCTGTAATCGGATAATGATTCCGGAAAAAAAAGAAAACATTCTTTTCCGTCATTGTTAAAAGGGGGAGTCTCCCAGGCATGTTCAAAAAGATTATAGGTTTCAAGAAATTTGGCGTAAGATCGAGAAAGGATGTACATATCCTTGTCATCACCTTCAAAATTACAGCAAATATTTTCTATTTTTTCGCTTAGTATTTCGTCGATTGAAAAACCTGTCATTTTATTAAACCAGGTTCCAAGCTGAGGTAAAACTCCCGAAAGCCAGGAAGCAAATTGCGCTGCTTGAAGTGCCCATTCAACCCTTATTATCGATGTAAAAATTGGCTGGTTTCCCTGTTTTACGGCTTCGCTATTATCATTTATAAGCCTTTCTATAAAAATCTTTCTTAAGGCGGAAGGAATGCTGGTTTTATTTTTTACCTTGGATTTAATCGAATTTCCCTTAAAATCGTCCCAGGCGGTAAATTTATCCATAGCAATCGAGCCGCCGTTTTTTAGACGAAGAAGATGATCCGCCCAGCGGGAAGCGGCAATATCTGTCGGAAAAATGAACAGGGAATCGGGGTTATCAATGTTTTCCAGCAGGGTATTTTCCACTAAATTCATATAAAGATTATACACTATTAATGGGATATTGTTAATAGGAAATGAAATATTTTCGTTTTATTAATTAAATTATGGTAATATTATCATTTAAAAAATAAAAAAAACCTAAAAAAAATAAATTACCAATATTAAATATACTAATTATAAATAAAACATAATTATATAGACAAGTAAAATAAAAAGTGTTATATTAAATATAGGATTAAATTGGTCAGGAGATTTTTATGAAAAAGAAAATCAAAATTTTAGGAATTGCTGCATTAACGGCAATTGTAGTGCTTTTTATGGTAAGTTGTGATGAAGGCGGCAGTAAAATACCGGAAGAACTGATAGCAAAGTGGTATATCACACAGGCTTATGCAAACGCAGAAAATGAAACATATTTAATGAATGAATTTAAAGCGAACGGTAAATTATTTTTAGCGGGATTTGAACAAGGAACTTTTGAAGTTTCCGGAAATACAATAACTACTTCATTGTATGGCGGTATGGGTGGAGGAACTGCTAAATGGGCTGTTAGCGGTACTGTATTAACAATTACTGAAGCAGAAACAGGAATTTGTATTCATAAAGGCACTTATTATAAGAAAGAATAGTAAGATAAAACTAATATATAATTATCGCTATTATAGTGATAATCGGATATTTTATGGTAAGCTGTTATGGATACGGCAGAATACCATAGAAATTAATTGCGAAGTTGTCTGTATGACAATATATTTTTAAGGAGAGTATGAGTATGAAATTACGAATCGTTGCGTTTCTTTTCTCTGTTTTTGTGTTGTTTGCTTTTATTGGCTGTGCTACAAATCCGGAACCATTTTCGTTCGTGACAGGTGAGCAAAATTCATCTTCTGTAGCTTTTAGAATGGGCAATCCCGGTGTAACATTTGTATCTTTTAATGGAATACCGCTTCCTAAACCTGCAAGCGGAACACATTGGGATCCGATTAATTTTCCTTCAGGTACTGCTTTAAGAGTTATTGTTCATGTTAGTTATACTACAACAACAAAAGTTAATTTAGGCGGATTTGGTATTCTGGGAGGAATTGCTAATGTTGTACAAGATGTACATGCTGTAACACGAAATGTAAATACAAATATGGAAATCAACCTTCCTCCGTTGGAAGCAGGTAAAGAGTATCTGCTAACTTATGTAAAAGAACCAGGAATGCCAGGTAAAAATATATTAACTTTAACTGAACAAGGAACAGGAATAGCTGTTTTTCAGCAGGAATTTGAAGTAACTTTTGGCGGGTTCGACACAAAATAATAGTTAATATTACTTTTAAAAAGGGGCTGTCCGAGAAGTAATTCTTGGGCAGCCTTTTTTTTGTTTTTTATAAATATAATAATTGAAGATTTGTCTATTTTTGATATAATACTTAAAGGAGCAAATTATGAAATTGTTAATAATATCGGGTACACCAAAAACCACAGGTATTACATATTCGTTTGTAAAAGCGGCTGAAGAAACAGCATGTAAACTGGGACTTGAAGCTGAAGTGGTCACTTTATCAGATATCAATCTTAATAAATGTAAAATGTGCGAAGATGGGTGGGGTATTTGTTTTTTTGAACATCGCTGTTTATTCGGAGATAAAGACGGCTTTAATATTTTACAGGAAAAGATGAAAAACGCTGACGCATTTGTATATTTGACACCTGTATATTGGGGTGAAGTCAGCGAAGAAATGAAAATATTCATTGATAAACTTAGAAGATGTCAGGCGACAAAACAATGGGACAAAAGAGAAAGCGAAGTTTCCTTCCTTAAAGGAAAGCCAAGTATAATCGTTGCTGTTGCAGGCGGCGGCGGAGGCGGTATTACATCAACCTTTGCGCAGTTGGAAAGCGCCTTTGGACACATGAGCGGCGATAATTGGCCAAGGGAAAATGCGGGTGTGTTTGATTTAATCGGAGTTAACCGCTGGAATCAGGAATACAAACGAGAGGCGCTAAAGGCTGCGATTACAACTTTATTTAATTATTTAAAAGGATCAAAACCAGTTAGCGTCGAGCCGCAGCCGGATTATAAATTGCTCGTAACTTATGAAAATGGAGAGAAGAAGATATTCGATGTTAAACCGTATATTGATAAAAAACCTTTTGATGAACTAAAAAATCCCGACCTATTTTACAAAGCAGCAATTTCTGCGTACAAAATTGAATGGCGGCCGCTATTGGACATTGATATCGGTCCGTTTTAAAAAATATTTTTGTGATTAAATATTTAAACCTGTCTTGAAAAATAACTAATTACATGAGAATATTTATTATTAAAGGCGGTTTATAATGAAAAAATTATTTTGTGATAACTGGCAGTTCGCTAAAACTGATACAGATGCTTCAATTGCAAATACAGATATTATGCAGTTTAAACCTGTGGATTTACCCCACGACTGGCTTATTTATGATGTTAATAACCTCTACGAAACCTCCTTTGGCTGGTATAAAAAGACATTTAATGTTGATTTAAATAATTCAAAAAGTTACCGTTTGTATTTTGAAGGTGTTTATCAGGATTGTACCATTTATGTTAACGGAAAATCATGTTTTGATTGGAAATATGGATACACTTCATTTGAAGCGGACATTACAGAAAATGTAAAAACTAGCGATAACGAAATAATTGTACTTGTACGCCATAATGCTCCAAATTCAAGATGGTATTCAGGAGCCGGTATTTATCGAAAAGTATGGTTTATCGAAACTGAAAAAACATTTCTAAAAACTGATGGAGTATATTTCACAGCGAAAAAAAATGGCGATAACTGGAAATGTATAATCGATGTTGAAGTTTCTGGCAGCGATTATGACTGTATAAAATATAAAATTACCGATAAAGAAGGTAAAGAAATATATTACAGCGATAAGAACGAGACAGAATTAAACATTTCACAGGAAAAAACATGGGATACTTTTAACCCTTATTTATTTAATTTGACTACAGAATTATACAGTGCCGGAAAAATTATCGATACTGTTAGCTGCAAGATCGGATTTAGAGAAATAAATTTTGACAGTGATAATGGATTTACGATCAATGGAAGACATTTAAAAATCAACGGCGTTTGTCTGCATCATGATCTTGGCTGTCTTGGAGCTGCATTTAATAAGGAAGCTGCAAGGCGTCAATTATTAACAATGCTTGAAATGGGAGCCAATGCCGTAAGAACTTCGCATAATCCCCCTTCGATCGAGTTTATGGAACTTTGCGATGAAATGGGAATTTTAGTAAACAGCGAAGCGTTTGACATGTGGGAACGTCCCAAAACAGAATTTGACTACGCACGCTTCTTTCCCGATTGGTATGAAAAAGATGTCGCAAGCTGGATAAAGCGGGATCGAAACCATCCGTGTTTAATAATGTGGAGTATCGGCAATGAAATTTACGATATGCACGCTTCAACTAGAGGGCAGGAAGTCGCAAAAATGCTTCACACGGCTGTACGAAAAAGCGATCCAAGATGTAATGCCTTTACAACATTCGGCTCTAATTTTTTACAATGGGAAAACGGACAGGCTTGCGGGGATGAAGTTGATCTTGTTGGTTATAACTACGGTGAATATTTATATGACGAGCATCATAAAAAAAATCCGCAGTGGAAAATTTACGGAAGCGAAAATACATCGGGTGTAAAAAGCAGGGGTGTTTATCATTTCCCGCTTGACCGCTCTTTTTTAACTCATGAAGATTTACAATGTTCCAGTCTTGGAAACTGCCGTTCAGGGTTCGATAAATTGAGCGCTGAGGATGTAATTGCAGTTAACCGTGACACAAAATACTGCGCGGGAATGTTTATATGGACAGGAACCGATTATATAGGAGAGCCAACCCCCTATTTTACAAAAAATTCTTATTTTGGACCTGTTGATACGGCAGGATTAAAAAAAGACGCGTTTTTCCTTTACGAAGCAGCGTGGACAGACAAACCTGTTTTAAATATTATGCCGTATTGGGATTTTAATATCGGGCAAAAAATTGATATTGTGGTTTATACCAATTTAAAAGAAGTCGAATTGTTTAAAAATGGAAAATCACTTGGTAAAAAAACTTGCGAAAATTATACATTGATATGGCAGACCGAGTATGAAAAAGGCGAAATAACAGCCATTGCTTTTGATAAAAACGGCAAAGAAATAAAAACACAGAAAAAAAGTTTTAAAGAAAGCGCGGAAATTGTTTTAAAAACAAATAAAAAAGAAATTCTTGCCAATGGTGAAGATTTATTTACGGTAGAAATTTCCGCAATTGATAAAAACGGCACGGTTGTAGAAAATGCACGTAACAGAATAAATATTACCGTAGAAGGAGCAAGACTTGTTGGTTTTGATAACGGAGACAGCTCCGATTACGACCAATATAAAAGCTGTTCAAGACGGCTTTTTTCCGGGAAAGCAGTCGCTTATATAGCGGCTTCTGTAAAAGCTGGAACTATTACCGTAAAGGCAGAAAGTCCAGGGTTAAAAACAGCAAGTATAACATTGGCTGCAAAAGAAAGCGCCGTTACAAACGGATGTAGTGTACTTGAAAATATTACATGTTCAGATTGCGATTGTACGACAGTAAACGAAGTACCTGTGCGAAAAATTGAACTTGTAAAAGAATTTGGATACCGCATAACACCTGAAAACAAAAGTTTACTTGTAAAAGCAAAAATATTTCCGCAAAACGCAACTTACAAAGATTTGGACTGGAGTGTTGTAACAAGCAGTGGTGTGAAAATTAATAATGTCGAAATTACAGTAGATGAAAAAGAATTAACTGCCGAACTAAAAATTATCGGA
The DNA here is from genome assembly GCA_009781475.1 of Treponema sp. GTDB lineage: Bacteria > Spirochaetota > Spirochaetia > Treponematales > Breznakiellaceae > WQXQ01. The sequence goes on along the minus strand of WQYB01000033.1, from coordinate 3,868 downwards.
GACGGCGATTTCCGCCTGCGTTGTGTTTGCAACAATGGAAAAAAACAAGCGGAAGTTGTTTCCGAATACGAATTTTTAGCTGAAGGTTTTGGTTCTTCTATTATCGATCCTTACACTCCTGTTCCTGCTTGTTTTAATAATTTAAGGCTTAATGATTTTAATGAAGTGTCAAACGGCGGCATTCAGATTTTGGGAGAAAACAGGTTTGTCGGTTTTAATATGGTAGATTTCGGCAAGTACGGTTGTGACGAACTGGAAATATCCGCAATTCTATGGTTTACTGATACGCCTGTAAAATTTACTATTTGGCAAAATGAACCTTTATCAGAAACAGAAATTAAAGATTTTAATAAAACAAAATTTGATAGGTTTAATGGAAGAAAAATTGTCGGAGAGTTTACATATCAGGAAACTTTTACATGGCAGACATACAAAACGAATAAATATAAACTGCAAACTCCATTATACGGAATGAAAAGTATATTTTTTGAATTTGGAGAATCAGAACATAATCTTCACTTTGGCAATTTTAAATTTATTCCAATACCCAAAGCGTATCAAAAAATAAAAGCCGCCGATTTTAGTTCCATTCAGGGTGACAATTTTGAAATCTCCGGCGAAAAGATTTTAAAAATCGGCAACAATGTTTTTATTGAATACAACAACATGGATTTTACAGACGGTATTTCCAAATTAATTTTAAAAGGCAAAACCCGTCATGATAACGATTCTGTGCATATATACTTTGATCTTGAAAACGGCGAAACAATACGAGAAATAATAGAGTTTCCGTACAGCGAAGATTATACCGAAGTTACAAAGACGCTTTCTGGTATTCAAGGAAAAGCAAAAGTGAAATTTATTTTTCTTCCCGGCTGCGATTTTGATTTTGAGGATTTTATCATTGTAAAGAAATAAGTATAATATTAGGAGAATGTATGTACGACTATCTTTCACCAAATCTTGGAAGTTTATCATTTTTATCTGATGCAAAAAGCCGTTCTATTAGCCCTGAAAACTTTACAGGAGAAAAGGGAAAAGGCGGAATGTGCGATCCTGATAAAGGGTCGGCAGGATATGCCGCTCGTGAACTTGGAAAAGGCTGGAAAGTAAATCCTTTTGTTGTAATTAAACCAAATGAAACTTTTGAAATTGCGAATATAAACGGCAGTGGAGCAATCCAGCATATTTGGATGACACCAACAGGGAAATGGCGTAATACAATCATTCGATTTTACTGGGATGGACAGGAACAACCGTCTGTAGAATGTCCTGTTGGAGATTTCTTTTGTTCAGGCTGGCAAAGTTATAATCAGATTTCATCACTTGCTGTTTGTGTAAATCCCGGAAGTGCTTTTAATTGTTACTGGAATATGCCGTTTAGGAAAAATTGCAAAATCACTTTGGAAAATCGTGATAATGAAAATGTCACCTATTATTATCAAATTGATTATACTTTAGCTTCTGTTCCCGAAAACTGCGCTTATTTTCATGCGCAATTCCGCAGAACTAATCCGTTGCCTTATAAATCTGTTTACACCATTTTAGATGGAGTTAAGGGAAAGGGACAGTATGTCGGTACATATATGGCATGGGGAGTTAATAATAACGGCTGGTGGGGCGAAGGAGAAATTAAATATTTTATGGACGGTGATATTGAATATCCAACCATTTGCGGGACAGGGACAGAAGATTATTTTTGCGGTTCTTACAATTTTGAAAATCCTGAAACAAAAGATCGTTATATGTCATTTTCGACTCCTTATACCGGTTTTCATGAAATAAAAAATGATAATTTTTATAAATGCCAGAAACGTTTCGGCATGTACCGCTTTCATATACCCGATCCTGTTCGTTTTGAAAACGAGATTAAAGTTACAATACAGGCGCTTGGCTGGAGAGAGGGAGGTCGTTATCTGCCGCTTCAGGACGATATAGCTTCTGTCGCATATTGGTATCAAACATTACCTACAGCTGCGTTTCCATTATTGCAAGACAAGGATTATTTGGAAGTAATTTAGATTGTATACTTTCCTTCACGGTACTCAAGCCAAACCTTTTCAAACCATGTATCGTTTTCCGGTATGGGACGTACAGATCTAAAATTGGATGAAATAATATCTTCATCAGGATTATAAATAGTAATTAAAACTTTATCTTTAAATTGAGTATCGGTTTCAACTCCCATAAGGTTATCTTTTATATTATCTATGGAATCCAAAATAATATAGGAGCCGCGGCTTTTACCGCCGTTTTTTATATAATAATTAACAGCATTATAAAACAAGCGGTTTATAAAAAGATTTTCATTTAACGCGAAAACATCTTTAATATTATAATTGTAAGGAAGCGATTTTTTATCAGATACAGTTTTGGCAGTAATTGATTCCAATACTTTTATATTTTCTTCTGTCTCGTTTTTTGGTCTTATAAATGCGATTGAACGGCTGTTCATTTTTTTTAAATAGTTTAATAACTCTGTTATATTCTGAGCCTGTTGCAAAACTCGTTTAGTTTTGCACAGGCTCTGCAATTTTTCGCCTAATAGGCTGCAAAATTGCTTTTTTTTAATGAAGCAATTGCTAAAACTGAAGTTTTGCAATTGCTTATTATTATAATTTTCATTTGATTTTATTTGTTCTGTAAAACTATAAATATATTTTTCAAATATACTTATAATTGATTCTGTTTTTATACCTAATTCATTTTTAGAAAAGAAAATATCATTTTTAACTGTGTTAGCGATTTTGTATGCAGCGCGAAATCCTCCAACCTGACCTGAATTAAGCGCACTGCCGCCGGGACGGTGAATACCGTGAGTTCCCGCACACTCGCCGATTGCATACAAATGTTTAATTGAACTTTCCCACCAGATATTTACTTCAGCGCCGCCGTTATGATGCTGCGGAAGTACGTCAATTTCCAATAATTCTTTTTTAAGATCAATACCGTTGGATTTGTAAAGATCATAAGCCTGTGAATTTAATTTTAAAAGTCTTTCAATGGGAGTTTCTGCAATTGAATCGGATTTTAATAGATATTCAAAAGCTGTTTCATCCATGTTGTTTAACAAAAATTCTTTGGGATTACGTGTATAATCCAAAAATACCCGTTTTCCTTTTACATGTTTTTCTATATATACAGCCATGTCAACAAGGGAAGAGCCTTCATTTTTTATCTTCGCCGGATCAAACGGCCATTGATATCCTTTAAGAAATATATTTTTTTGCAAAGATTTTGCTGATGAAAAATAAGAAACAAGGAATTCATCTTCGTTTCCGTTTTCGTCTAACGAAATATAACGCGGAATAACCTGCTGGTAGCTGCCTGAAAGATTCCAGCGGAACTTAACAGAGCCAATGCCGTATTGCCATTCTGTCATATTGGCAAAATGAACGCCTTCACGCATTAATATTCCTGATGCGCCGTATTGGCTTAAAGGATAAACTGTTTCATGGTAGATTGCCGGATTTCCGCCTGTTGCGAAAATAATATTTTTTGCATAATATACACAAAATGTTTCCTTTTTTTCATGTTCCAGTTTAAGCGTAACAAGTCCGTAGACTCTGTTTGTTTTTTTATCAACTAAAAGTTTTATAACTCTTGTTTTATCGATTATATTTATATTACGGGAAAAAGCGGCAGCTTCAAGTTTTTCAGTCATTAATTTTGATGTATAAGGACCTACTGATGAAGCTCGTTGTAAAGGAGCCTGGAAACTTCGCGCATTCGTGCTCGTTGGATGATCATGATCTGTTTTGTAACCGGCAAACTCGCCATAACAGTTATGGGGAAAATCAACACCTATAGAAACAAGATGAAAAAACTCCTGAAGTGAATGACTTGCTTCGCATAGTGCAATATCACC
>WQYB01000032.1 GCA_009781475.1 Treponema sp. | reverse complement strand
TAATTTCTAAAAGCAGTAATAATGAACAAATTAATGAAGTAAAAAAACTACTTTTACTTCATATTGAAAATACCGATTATAAATTCTCGGAACATGATAAAGCGATAAAACAAATTATTAAAGCGCTAGATACTCTCATAGAAAAGCCAAAAGAAGCTAAAACTATAGGTTTTCGCAAGTGACGATTATAAATAGTTTTGGCAGATCAATTTACTATAACTTCTTGAAGTTTAACAATATATTAAAACTTTACATTTAATACAAAAACCAGTGTATAATCATCTTATGGAAGCAGCAAAAATAATAAAAGATCTCCAGGCTTTGGGGATAAAATCGTGCGATGTTATAATCGTTCATTCATCGTATAAATCACTTTGCGGTAAGGAAAAGATTGAAGGCGGAGCACAATCTGTAATTGACGCTTTAAAAGAAACTGTTAAAACAGGTACATTGATGCTGCCGACTTTAAGTTATGAATCTGTAACACCTAAAAACAGGGTTTTTGATGTTTCAAAGACACCTTCTTGCGTCGGGGTTTTGCCGGAAATTATGCGAAAATCCGAAGGTGTTTATCGCAGCGTTCACCCAACGCACAGTATCGCGGTTTGGGGAAAAGACGCAAAGGAAATCGCCGAAACACATATAAAAGATTTTACGCCTGTGGGTCCCAATTCGCCATTACATGAATTAAAACGGCGAAAAGGAAAAATCGTTATGCTCGGATGCGGACTAGAACCAAATACTTCGATGCACGGTATCGAAGAACTTGTAGTGCCAAATTATCTTTACGGCAAAAACTACGATTACGATCTTTTTTTACAAGGCGGCAAGCGTCAAAAAACAAATATTTTATCTCATGGTTTTAAAGGCGTAGAGCAGCGTTACGATAAAATCTTAAAAGTCTTAGATACTGCCGATTACAAATTCGGAAAAGTGTTACACGCCGATTGTTATGTATTGGATGCGCAGGCTGTCTGGGAAAAAGTTTTGGATAAATTAAAGAAAAGTCCTCTGTTTTTTGTTGATGTAAAAAAGAAAAAGGGAAATAAATAATGAAAACATTGCTTTTGCCGTTAGACGAAAGACCTTGTAATTATATTTTTCCGCAGATGATAGGGTCTAGTAACAAAGAAATTCAAATCATTGTGCCTGATAAAAAAATACTTGGAGATAAAAAAAACCCTGCAAACATAGAGAAAATAGAAAATTTTTTATTAAGTAATATAACAGGATGTAATAATATTGTTTTATCGATTGATATGCTTGTGTACGGAGGTTTAATTCCTTCAAGGCTCCATTTTCTAAAAAAGGAAGAAGCTGTATCCCGCCTTGAAATTTTAAAAAAAATAAAAAGCATTAATCCCAATATTAAAATATACGCTTTTAACTGTATCATGAGAACTCCGCAATATGATTCAAGCGATGAAGAGCCCGATTATTATGCCGATTACGGTTTTGCATTATTCAGAAGAAAATATCTTTTGGATTATCAGGAAAGACACGGGCTTGGTAAAAAAGAACTAACAGAGTTAAAAAAAATTAAGATTCCGCAAAAAATTATTGATGATTACGAAACCAGAAGAACATTTAACGAATTTATAAACATCGAAATTGTTAATTATTTGGAATCAAGAGTAATAGATTTTCTTGTAATACCGCAGGATGATTCTTCGCCGTACGGCTACACGGCAATTTCACAAAAAAATGTTATCCGTGAGATTAAAAGAAAAAATCTTGACATGAAGGTAATGATATACCCTGGAGCGGATGAAGTTGCTCTTTCACTTTTAACAAGAGCCTGGCACGATTACAAGGGAATCGAATTAAAGATTTATCCGTTTTATTCGTCTGTATTGGGTCCTTCTATAGTGCCGTTATATGAAGACAGACCAATGTTTGAAAGTTTAAAATCGCACACAAGGGTGTGTAAAACAAAACTTGTTTCGACCCCTCAGGAAGCGGATTTTATTTTAGCGATTAATTCGCCGGGTAAAGTTGCTCAGGATACTTATGACGAAGAATTTGATATTAGTTATACAAGCTGTCGAAACCTCCTGGATTTTGTTTTGCAAATTAAAGATTATATCGAAGCGGGAAAATCCGTTGCAGTTTGCGACAGCGCATATTGTAACGGAGGCGACATTCAATTTATTCATTACCTTGACGATTTGGATATTCTTGACAAATTAATAAGTTACGCAGGCTGGAATACAAACTGTAACACTCTTGGCACAACTTTAGCGCAAGCAAGTATCGGCGGCAAAGAAGCTGATAAACATAACTTGTTATATAGGATTATCGAAGACGGCTGTTATCAGGCAGTTGTAAGACATAAAGTAACGGTTGATGATTTGGAAAAAATTGATGTTGATGACAGTGACATTTCTTCGGTTTTAACAGATGTCGAAGAAATTATCAAAAATAAATTGCAAAAATATTATGATTCTTTAAATATAAGCAAGAAAAATCCTGTTAAAATAAAAAATATTTATTCACCGTGGAAACGCATGTTTGAAATCGGGATGGATATAGAGCTGGTGTAAATAAAAATGAATGTATTGGAAAAAATAAAAGGCGGTCTTGTTGTATCCTGTCAGGCACTGGAAGATGAGCCGCTTCATTCATCATTTATAATGGCAAAAATGGCAAAAGCCGCAAAACTCGGAGGTGCTGCCGGAATACGTGCAAATTCTGTTCAGGATATTATCGAAATAAAAAAAGAAGTAGATCTTCCTGTTATCGGCATTATTAAAATTAATTATCCTGACAGCTTGGTATACATAACGCCGACAGAGAAGGAAATAGACGCTCTTGTAAAATGCGGCTGCGAAATTATCGCTATAGGCGCTACTTGCAGAGTACGCCCGAATAATCAAACTCTGGAAACCTTTTTTACAAATGTGCGTAAAAAATATCCCAACAAATTATTTATGGCAGACTGCGCTACTTATGACGAGGGCAAAAATGCGGCAGCGCTTGGATTTGACTTGATAGGAACTACATTAAACGGTTATACTGATGAAAGCAAAAACGATAATACACCTAATTTTAATTTGATGTCCGCTTTTGTTCGTGATTTAAAAAAACCTGTTATAGCAGAAGGAAATATCTGGACTATAGAACAATTGCAGCAAGTAAAAGAATGCGGTGTTCATGCTGTTGTTATGGGTTCTGCGATTACACGTCCGATGCTGATTACACAGCGGTTTGTAAATATCATGAAAGGAAATTAAATATGAGAATAGTAGCTTTAGATATCGGTGGAACCTTAATAAAATCCGGAATTATCGATAATGGAGAGCTTACCTTAAAAATTAAAACACCGGCAAATGCTCACCTTGGCGGTCCGTATATTATTGAAACTGCTAAAAAAATAATTTCGGGTTACAGGGATTTTAACGGCATTGGTATTTCAACAGCCGGGCAGGTTGACAGCGATCAAGGTCTTATCCGATATGCCAATCAAAATATTTTGGATTATACCGGAATGAGAATTCAAGAAATTTTGCAAAAAGAATTTAATGTTCCTGTAGCGGTTGAAAATGATGTAAACGCTGTCGCTGTCGGCGAAGCTGTTTACGGAGCGGGATTAAATGAAGAAAATAAAACTTTTTTATGTCTGACTTACGGTACTGGAATTGGCGGAGCCATCGTATTTAACGGCGAAGTTTTCAAAGGCGCTTCTTTTTCGGCAGGGGAGTTTGGTCACATTATTACACACGGAAGTACTGATGAAAAAGGGTATTACGAAAAATACGCAAGCGTAAACACATTAATAAAAAACGTGCTGGAAGTTATGCCTGGATTGGACAGCGGAAAGAAAATATTTGCTAAAATTGATAATCCTGCTATTAAAGAAATTGTTGACAGCTGGATTACAGAAATTTTATACGGACTTGCAAGTCTTATCCATGTTTTTAATCCTTCGTTGGTAATACTCGGCGGCGGTGTTATGCAAAATAATTATATTATTAAAGAAATACAGGAAAGAATAAACAATTTTATTATGCCGAGTTTTACTGATGTTAAAATTATCCAGGCAGTATTGGGTAACGAGGCAGGTCTTTGGGGAGCGGCGCATTTAGCAGGTTTAAAAGTATCGATGGTATGATTAAGAAGTATGATGAAAATTAATAATGACATAAATAAAGATAAAAGTGCCGCTGATTTTTTTAAAGACGAAAAAATCATAACAGGCTGGAATTTGGGTGACACTTTAGATTCTCATGAAAAGGGTGTATCAAAAGAAACAGCCTGGGGAAATCCAAAAGCAAATCAAGTTTTGTTTAATGGCGTAAAAGAAGCAGGTTTTGATTTGGTTCGTATCCCTGTAACATGGATGGGTCATTTTGCAAGCAAACCTGATTATATAATCGAAGAAAAATTTTTAAAACGTATTGAAGAAGTAATAGGTTTTGCACATAATGCCGGTCTTAAAGTAATTATCAACATGCATCATGACGGTATAACAAGTAAAGATGAAAAAGTTGAAGGCTGGCATTCTGTGACAAAAGCCTGTAAAAGCAGTCAAGACTGTGAAAAGATAACGCATCAATTTGCGCAATTATGGAAACAGATAGCCGAATATTTTAAAGATTACGGAAACTGGTTGATGTTTGAATCAATGAATGAAATTCACGACGGCAACTGGGGTTATAACAGCAAAGAAGAATTGGAAATTGACGATGTATTAAAGCCCCAAATAGAAATTTTAAATATGTGGAATCAGGTTTTTACTGATACTGTGCGCTCAACCGAAGGTAATAATAAATATCGATATCTTGTACTGCCCGGTTATTGTACAGTGCCGCAGCATACTGCAGCGCCGTATTTTATTTTACCAAAAGACAGTACTCAGGGTAAACAAATTGTTTCATTCCATTATTATGATCCTTATGAATTTGGCATAGAAGGCTCTCAGCATATTTGGGGTTCAAAAAAAGATAAAAAACAAGTTGATGAAGATTTCTCGCCTTTTAAAAAACGTTTTATTGATAACTCGGTTCCGGTGATTATCGGCGAGTCGGGAGCTGTTAAGCAGTTTTATCCTGATGACAGTGCAAAGGAAGATAAAGCGCATCAATGCAGACTTGATTACATTAAACATGTTTATTCTAAAGCAAGAGAATACGGACTTGTTCCTGTTTACTGGGATAACGGCGCTACAGCCGCAAGCGAAGACGATGAAAAATTTGGTCTTATAAACAGGAAAACAGGAAAACCCAATTCAAGTGAAAGTGAAGCTGTTATTAAAGCAATGATGAATAATTAAACCAGACGGGCTCTAACCCTTTCGATCATTTCTTTAAAATTAACGCTTTCTTTTTGTATTATTTCAATAAATGGATTATCATCCTGTTTTCCAAGGACTGTTTCCATTTCTTCCTGATTACGGAATGTGATTTTTTTAAATGAGTTTTTATAATCTTTTGCTCTGCTCTCATAAATTTGGGCTTCTATCCATTTTCGGATTTCCAAAACCGCTGTTAGTTCATCTTTGAACCTGGACATATCAAAATTAGATTCTGCTTCCTGAAGAAGCATTAAAACTTTCCATGCATGACGGCATTTATCCAATGGATATTCTTTTTCCCATTCTTCATACACATTGTGAATTTCGTTCCAGTTTTTATACTTGCCTTCGCCGATTTCATTGCGTAATTTATCAACACGGAACGCAGGGACTATTTGTCCCCCTGCATTAACCCACTCTTTAACTCGTTTTTCTGTTTTGTCTGATGCGCCATTTAATAATTCACACATGCCGCTGTAATCAAGTTCGATTTGTGAATCGAAAAATGAAACAATTGTTTTTACAGCGTAGTATTGAAGCATTTGACGGTAAGCATTGACAGCTTCTAATGGTTTTATTATTACCTGTTTACGTTTACTGTTTTCAAAGTTGCGGCATTTTATTTTTTTTAATGTTCCATTTTCTTTTTTTGCTTTAGCTTTTTTATTTTTTACAGAAAAACAAGCCTCATTTAACCATTCATTCATTAACGATAATGCATTAATAATTTCTTCGGCTGTATCAGGAGCCAAATAATCAGATTCAATTTTTTGAATTTTTATTTTTCTTGTATCACGGTTTTTCGCTTTCCACGAATTGCGCTCCAGTGCGTATAAATTAAACATCCAAAAATATGCAGGAAGCACTTCAAGCCGGTTTTTATGAACATTATTATTTACCAATGAAAAAGGTAAAGGTATATTTAACTCTGACGGATACTCGCCTTTTGCGATGATTACAAACGAAGCGAAAATACTTGAATGTTTAAGACTGACAGCAAGACCAGGCCAAAAACCGCGGTTTGCGCGTATCTCTCCGTCATTTGCGCGGCTGTTATGATTGCTGCCTATGGTAGCTGCTGCTGCCATATTTGACATTCCTTGTATAAGGCTTGCAATCAAAAATGAATTGTTGTGATGCTGTTCATGTACGGGAAAAATGAGGTTATTAAGTATTTCACAGCATGATACGGTTGAATTATCTCCCAGCATTGAATGAATAAGGCGCGCGCCGTATTTTAAATTACTTTTTCTGCCCATGACAAAGCGCACTGCTTTGGAGCCGTAAAAAACATTGCATGCGTATCCTACAATGCCGTTTACCATTTCTACGCCCTCCCCTATCTGCGTAGGTTCCTCTGCGGATGAATGTATAGTAATATTTTTTAATTTATTTGCACCTTTAATGTAGGCATATTCTCCCACAGCGACATCTTTAATAATTGCGCAGCTTTTTATTACAGCTCCGTTTCCAATTATTCCGTAACTGCCGCGCCAGCCTCCGTACTGTTTTTGTGTGATCTCCGTCAATCTTTTTGTCAGTGCGGTGTCATCACGGTATGCTGCCCACAAATATGCGTCAGCGGCAATCATGCTTTCAAATGCTAAAATTGAACGTCCGCCTGCTTCATTCATTACATCGATCCATACACGAACATCTTCATCTTCGCCGTCTTTAATAGCACCATTGCCGAATTTCGCGTGGTTGGTAGTTTGCAATTCATTTACTTCTGAAAGAATACAATTATTCCCAACGATGTAATGGGAAATAAAAGCGCAATTTTGAATTGCCGTATCGCAGCCAATATCACAGGAAATTATAGTACTGTTACGAATACCGGAAGGTATACAAAAATCATGATGTCTTAAAACAACTTTTTGCAAGGAGCCTATTCGTACAAGACCGTAAAAGTAGGAATCGCAGATTAATGATGGTTCAAAAGGATCACTTACAAGAAAATTATCCCAATCACCGCAATAATTTCTATTTTTTAATAAAGTTTCTATTTCATCGGGTTTTAATTTCCGCCAATCTTCAGGTTTTTTATAAAAAAGCTCCGCCTGCTGCGCATTACGCAGCCAGTATTCATCCGCACCGGGCGGCAGATAATCAGCCGGTATAAAATCATAACCAAGCCGTTCAAGAGGCATGATGTTTTTGGGTTTCATAAAGATTATTATACACTCAAATCAGCGCCTGACACCATATCCCTATTGAATATAATCACTTCTAATGAATATTATTTCTTCCATTTTATCAAGCCAAAAAAACATGTCTTCGTGTACAATTGTTATGTTGTATCTTTCAATTATTGGAACTTCCAGTACGTGATACGCGCCGCTTTCTATTGTTATTGTAAGCACTCTTCCGTATAAATCCCATCTGCCAATTCTGTCCCAGGAAGACTCTTTTCTGCCTTCTTTGTATGTGTTATCCGCTAAAAAATTATAGATATGGAAGCTGTCATTTTCCCTTTCCCACAAACCTATTATATTGGGTTCTTCAGCTCCGGAATCAATCCGAATGAAACTGCCCGCAGGGTAAATTCCTTGAAAAGAAAAATGATCTCCCATTAGATCTTCTTTGCCGTCAAATAAAAACTTCATTTCCTTTACATTAGGAAAACTGGAAAAACAGCGGAATATTTCGTTGGATAATTGAAAAGCTCCGCTAGTTCCCTGACCTTCAAATCTACTTATCATAACCGGATCAAAATCTACAAGCAATCTTGTTCCTTCGTACCATATATTTTTAACCCTAAGCCCTGTATTTGTGTTTAAATAGTTAATCGCATTTGCAAGAAAATTATTGCCGGGTAATTCGACAGTTTGATAAGTAAAATCACTATTGGTAAGGCTTTCGTGATAATGATAAATTCTGATTATTTCCGTTTGACCGAAATTACCGTCTTGCGGTGTTATTATATGATCGTCAAAATAATCTGTTATTCCATCCGGAATATCATCGATTTTTTCTTCGCTATCATTTTTTCCGCTGCAGCCGAAAAATAATAAAGAAATGATTAAACAGCTTAATATTATTTTTTTCATTAATACCTATTATACAATAAAGTATTTATATTATACAATAATCCGTATGATGAATGCCGAACTATTAGCTCCCGCAGGGGATATGAATAAACTGCATCTTGCTGTTAAATACGGCGCTGACGCTGTTTATTTGGGAGGCAGATTTGGACTGCGGGCAGCGGCAGCTATTGAAAATGATTGTTTAAAGGAAGCTGTTTCTTACGCTCATTCTCACGGTAAAAAGATTTATATCACGGTAAATATATTTGCACGCAACGCTGATTTTGATGAAATAAAAACCTATGTAAAATGGCTGCAGGAAATTGGTGTTGATGCAGTAATTGTATCCGATCTTGGCGTTTTAAAGCTGGTTCGGGAAAATACATCTTTAGATGTACATATCTCAACTCAGGCTAATGTAATAAATAAATTTACCGCGCAGGAATATGTAAAACTTGGAGCTAAACGTATTATTTTGGCACGGGAATGCAGCAATACCGAAATAAAGGAAATAGCCGATCATTTAAAAAACGAATGCGGAAGTAAATGTGAAATAGAAATATTTGTACACGGGGCAATGTGCGTTAGTTATTCAGGCAGATGTATGATCTCTAATTACATGACAGACCGTGAAGCAAACCGCGGCGAATGTTCGCAGCCTTGCCGTTATAAATATTTTATGACAGCGTCAATGAAAGAGGAAAAAAGACCTTCACAGTACTGGGATATTGAAGAAGATGCGAACGGCACTTACATCATGAATAGTAAAGACCTTTGTCTTATTAATCATTTATACGAATTAAAAAAATGCGGAGTGACAAGTTTTAAAATCGAAGGACGGATGAAATCCGATTATTATGTTGCCGCGGCAGTGAATACTTACAGACATGCTTTAAACAAAGAAACAGAAGGAAAAAAATTTGATTATCAAAAAGAAATAGAAAAAATTTCGCACAGACCCTACACAACCGGATTTGTTTTTGAAAAATCTGATAATTTATTTATAGAACATACAAACCAGATTTCGACACATGATGTTGTTGGTATGTGCCTTGGAGGTAATAAGGTTCTTCAGCGCAATGTTTTCAACGAAGGAGACGAGCTTGAAATTTTATCGCCCGGTAAAAATCATAATCGCAGCTTTATTGTTAAATCGATTAAAGACGAACAAGGACAAAATGTAACAAGGGCAAACAAGGCAGGTGCGGTTTACTGCATCGAGTTGGATAATATTGTATTAGAAGCTGATGAGTTTTTAAGAAAGGAAAAAATAAATGAACAAATTTTAACGGCGGTAATGGGGATCGAAAAATGAATTTAAAAGAGTTTGCCGAAGAAAATATTTTAGTGTTAGACGGCGCGATGGGAACACAGCTTCAAAAATATGGATTAAAAATGGGAGAATCTCCCGAATTTTTTAACATTAGTCAAAGCGAAATTGTAAAACAAGTGCATATGTCGTATTTGCAAGCCGGATCAAATATGATACTGACAAATACATTTGGCGCGAATAAACGAAAATTGCGCGATCTTGATTCGGATGAAGTTATAAAAAGAGCGGTAGATGCTGCAAAAAGTGCCGTAGCAAAAAGCGCAGCATCTAATATTTACACCGCGCTTGACATTGGTCCTATCGGCGAACTTTTAGAACCTATGGGAACGCTCAAATTTGACGAAGCGTATGAACTATTCGCGCAGCAAGTTTTAACAGGAGTTAAAGAAGGCGCTGACGTTATATACATCGAAACAATGACCGATTTATATGAAGCCAAATGCGCAGTACTTGCCGCAAAAGAAAATACCTCTCTTCCTGTATTCTGTACAATGTCATTTGAAAAAAACAAACGCACATTTGTGGGTGTAAGTATTTCTTCTGCGGCTCTTACCCTGCAGGGATTGGGCGTCGATTTTATCGGAATAAATTGTTCTTTTGGACCAAAAGAAATGTATGAAATGGCGCAAGAACTTATTAAATGGACGAATTTACCCATTGTTATAAAACCCAACGCCGGTTTACCGAAGTTTATAAATGGTCAAGCGGTGTTTGATATTGATCCTGGAGAATTTGCAGATAACATGAACTGTATTTTAGATTTGGGTATTTCTGTAATTGGCGGATGCTGCGGCACTACACCCGAATTTATAGAAAAACTTGCTATTTTAGCCAAAGAAAAAAAGCCCGTTAAACGCAAACCTTTGGATTTTAGCGCGGTTTGTTCGGCTTCTAAAACAGTATTAATCGACCAGGTAAAGAACATAGGAGAGTGCATAAACCCCGCAGGTAAAGAAAGGTTTCAAACCGCGATACTAGAAAATGACATGGATTATATCGTTTCGCAGGCAATCGAACAGACCGAATCCGGCGCGGACATACTGGATGTAAATACCGGCATGCCGAAAATCGACGAAGAAAAAATCATGATCGATGTAATTAAAAACATTCAGGCTGTGGTTTCTGTACCGTTACAAATAGAATCAACAAAACCAGAAGTTATAGAAGCAGGTTTAAGAGCTTACAACGGAAAGGCAATCGTTAACTCTGTTAACGGAGATGACTCTTCTTTGCATACTATTCTTCCTATTGTAAAAAAATACGGAGCCGCGGTAATTGGATTAACAATAGATCAAAATGGCAATCCAAAAACTGCAGAAGAACGTTTAAAAATCGCCGAAAAAATAATTAATACAGCCGCTTCTTACGGCATTCCAAAACACGATGTTATTATCGATTGTCTTACGCTTACTTCAGATTTTAATAATAAATAATAATCCATTGGTTCATGCTGCTGTTCAAAAAATATAAAAAGGCAGGTTCGCATATTCCTGTCGGCTAGAATGGCAGAATTGGAAATAAAACTATATAGCTCGTCCATCAATTCGTAGTGGTTTATTGTTTAAACAAAGAATTAATATTTTATCAAAACTTAGAGTGATGGATCCCTTTCCACGACTGCTTTTATCGCAGCCATAGACGCTGTCAAGTCTTTTTGCTGTTCACCTTATGTAAATATAAACAGCTATAGATGCCGTCAAGGTTTATACGCTTCTGCCTCCAAATTATTTAAAATAGCGCCTGGCACTAAAGTCTTTCCTAGTATTCCCGACAGATAAAAATCCGTCACCTATATATGGCGCGGATATGCATGGCGCATGACTCGTAGTCCGCGTGAGCGGACATTAAATCCATTCCTTAAAAGAGCCAAACCTGAAGTGTTTGACCGAGAATGAGAAAAAATGAAAATATTTAGAAATAAGGAAATGTGTCTATTTTCTATACTAAAGGTACAGGAGCACAAAAAACTTGAAGTTTTCTTTTATCTATGATATATTCTTAGTATGACTATTACACAAACTGTAGAAATTCCAGCTGATTATCGTATTTTTCTCGATTTACCTCGTTCTGTCCCAACCGGTGTTAAGGCACAAGTTTCTATAGCTATTCCCACTGTATTTGAAAATCAAAATGTTATTGATCCTCAAGTTAAATCGTTTAGAGGAATATTAAAGGGTAAAGGTATAAGTATCGAACGCCTGAGAGAAATGCAGAATGAAGACAAAATTCTTGAAGACACAATTGATAATCGCCGCAGCAATGAATTACGGAAACTAATATAATGCATTATATTCTTGATGCCTGCGCTCTTCTTGCCTTTCTCAATGATGAAGAAGGGGCAGATACAATAGAAGAAATTATTAAACAGTCTTCTAATAATGTTTCTATTTCAATGAGTATAATAAATCTTCTTGAAGTATATTACGGCGAATTACGTGACAGAAATAGTGATATTGCACAAATTGTACTTGATATGGTTCAACATTACTCTATAAAAATTGTAAGTACAATCTCTGATCAGGTTTTTTTAGAAGCTGCTCGTTTAAAGAGCGAATATAAAGTGTCGCTTGCTGATTGTATTGGAATTGCTACAGCAATTGAACTTGGTGGTCAATTCGTTACATCTGATCACCATGAACTTGAAGCTGTTACTAAGAAAGAAAACATCTCCATTTATTGGTTTCGTTAATTTTTTCTATTTTCTCACCTTTCTTCTGTGTGAAAAAATCGAATGAATTCCCTCACACAAAAGACAAAGGAGTATCTATTTTTTTCTTAATATTACTTCATGGTTACTATAAAAAGTAAGAACATACGTTCTCCATTTTTTATCAACGTCTATTTTTTATTAAAAACTGCCTCTGTATCCAACTCTTCGCAAAGCTGCCTGACTTCCAAGATCCATATTTGAATCTCTAAAACCACTTGAAGAATTAAAACTGATATTTACTACAGATTCCGGGATAGAAACATTTGCTAATAAAGAACAAAAATCAAACGCTTGAGCTTTAATGGTTCTGATTGTTGATGGAAATGTAATACCAGTTATATCCTTACAGCTCATAAAAGCGTAAGAATCTATTTCAATTACACCTTCTGGGATTATTACATTTCCGCGTAATTTTGAGTTACGAAAAACACTTTCTCTGATAACAGTAACTTCGGATGGCCAATTGGGGAATGATGTAAGACCTGTTCCACTAAAAGCTTGGCTGCCTATATCTTTTAAACCTGCAGGAAGAATAATAACTGTCAATGCAGTACAACCAGAAAATGCTCCTTGCCCTATATGAGTAAGAGTGCTGGGGAGGCTTACAGAACTGAGTTTCTCACAGCTATGTCTTCCAAAAAAATCTTCACCAAAGGAAAAACTGCCAATTATAGTAACTCCTTCGGGTATTACCACACTGGTAATGTTTCTGTTAGCCCTGAACGCATTATTACCAATTTCTCTGACAGGCATTCCCTGGATTGTATCCGGGATAACGACATTCACTCTTGTACCATTATATCCAACAATCACAACTCCAGCGTTATCAGCGGTAAGCGTTACTCGAAAATCTATTTCATTATTAGGAGTCACATTTTGTGCTTCGACATTTCCTAAAACAGAAACAAATAATACAAATCCAATAATTATTTTATTGGCAAGAAATATAACCTTTTTCAAAATAAACTCCTTTTAATTTGTTCGAAACAGGTGACCGGCATTCTTTACGATTTATTTTATTTAAATTTTGATGTATCCCAAAATAAACCCATCATTTCTACAAAAAAGCCAAGAATATGCGCATTTTCCATTTCGCTGCCATCAGATAATAATTCAGTAGTTTGTCCTGAAATAAGGCTGACAACTTTTATATATTTGACATAACTTTTTTCTGCAAAACTATCTGCGTTAAATCTTACTTGCATTCGGAATGCATCTCTTTTTTCATTTGTTTCCGTAAGAATTAACGTCATTAAAATTGTTGCAGAAAATTCGTCTTTGTTTACCGAAGTTGATTCTAATGTTATTTCTGTAGGAATATTATTAAATGATGTTGCGAATTGTACATTAGAACCAAATAAATCGCCAACAGTAGGTGCGTTTAAATATCCTAAATTATTAAAGTAAGCAATGCTGTAATTCATTGGATAATTATTTATTCCTACGGCTTTGCCGCTGCATGCTCCAGAAATGACCATAATGAAAACCAGCGTAAAAAAAACGTAAACTATTCTTTTTGCAAACTTGCTTTTTTTCTCTTTCAAAATATACTCCTTTTTATTAAAACCTGACATAAGACCCCCCGTTTAATTTGCTTTACATTATTTTAATGTGAAAATAAAAAAAAGAAATAAATTCTTTACGTAGTTGTTACGTAGTCATCACGTAATGAGTCAAATGTAGTAATAAGGTTACGTAGTTTTTGTGTAGCTGCTTAATATATCTCAAAATCAAAAATTTTGATGGTAGAATACCCCGAAATCGCAGTATCTTGAGAGTTTCGCTGTATTACAAGGCTGTGTATCATATTTTCATCAAACGGAAACTGCACCTGATGCGTAGGTTGTATAAAATCCGCAAGCGGAATGTCAAAATCTACAATTTGATTTTCTACGGTAAACAACGGATAATCCCAGCACACATGATCATCAAGACCCAATAACCGTTCATGATTTGTCCAAAGAGTTACTTGCCAGCCCATTCCGGCATCAGCCAGAACTTTAAATCTTAAACCGGAACCTTCTTTTAACAAATTGATAATAAAATTATTCTGTGTATAAAAATCCGCAACCTTCCAGTCGGGGTATTCAATCAGATATGAATGTAAAGTTAAAACATACTTTTGCCGTTTATTTATAATCTCTCTTCCTATTTGAAAACTTGCTGAAGATCCGGAAATTATCTCCTGGTTGGCAGCATTTATTTTTGTACGCCATCCGCCATGACGGGATAATATATACCATTGATACGGCAGTTTAGGATCGGTATTATCAGGCAAAAAAAGCCTGATAGATAAAATCGAAACAATAATTAATAAAATGCTGGCAGTAATAAATAAAAACCGTTTACTTTTTCTGTTTTCCGGGAATTGCCAAACCCTTTGTAAAATATTTTGTGACGGCTGATTACTTACAACAATCATGTTTTCCGGTTGGGCGTTATTATACTTTTCTGTAAGTTCATTAATGCTGTGGACACCCAATTTGCGATACAATTTTCTGCGATGATAGTCGACAGTATGATGACTTTTATTTAGTTTAGCGGCAATTTCTTTTGCAGAAAAATTTTCGATGAGTAAATCAAATACTTCCTGTTCTTCCGAGGTTAAATTTTTAATTAATATGTTCTTTTGCATATTCAAAAAAATTATTAACAGGTTTTTGGGAAATGATCAATTGGTTCATGCTGCTGTTCAAAAAAAATTTATAAAAGCGAGCTGCAAAAATCCTTTCCTGTTAATTTCTTTAAAGTGGCGTAAGCGAAACCTCCCCACCGGCTCCGGACGGTCGTGGCATTAGTTAACGCACGCTTTGGCGTGGCTGCATCCCGATCCACGCCGTATGTCGCCGACGTGGATTTTCGCTCACGCCCGTATAAGAATTATACAAGCATACATTTCTGCTATAGACGCTTTAAGGGGTTCTGCGCTCCTGCCTTATAATACTTTAAAAAGTGACAGATACTATGCCTGGCAACAGTTAAGGTACTGATATTGTATTACTACTGGAAGCAAGATTAAAACTTGTTCCGTTAACACCTCCGTATGTCGCCGTTCCTTGTCTAGCGAAAGCAGCGCTTCCAAAGTTGGTAGTATTACGAAGAGAGGAAGGAGAAGCGTCATTACCGTAAATTATCCCGCCTATGAAACGGAATGTGCCAGAATAAAGTACCACGCCACCACCAATTAAAGAGCCAGAATCAGGTGCTCTTGAACAATTAATAATATTACCAAAAATTGATGTATTATTTCTCATAATAAAGTTACCTCTTTGAATATGCACTCCACCAGCACAATAAACAATTGAAACCATTGGAGGTTCATAATTTCCGATAGTCATATTCATAATATTATTTGAAATTGATGCGTTATCTTGCATGATAAATGTTCCATCAGTACTGTTGAATAAAACTCCACTGCAGAACCAACCTCCTACACCCCAAGTTGATGAAGACGATCTAGTATTTCCAGATATCGAGGAATTACCCTTCATAATGAATGTAACATTATTATTTTGTACATCAACAACAGAAGCATTATTAGAAGTAAACCCTGCAAATTTTAAATCATCCATAGTAACTGTTTGATTCGCATTTATCCTAAGCATATTACCAACGCTCGAAAGAGTCATCGTATAATTATTTCCAAGTATTGTCACAGAAATATTTGTTATAGAGCCGAATGTAAAAGCTGTAGAACCGGATACACTGAAATTGCTTCCAATTACCAGGGTATATTCTCCTGCTTTTGTTATTAAAGCACGGGCAGCGTTCCAGTCGCTGTTGTTCATTATTTTCTGTTGTTCGCCGAAATAATTATTTTTAGTTGCAATGCAGCCTGTAACTTTGCAGCTTGCAGTTTCAATACCTCTTGATATAAATGACGGATCAGAAATTTTAACAAATTCTCCCCAATCATGAGTACAAGCAGGATTTCCGCTGCCTTCATCGCAAGTTGTTAATATTAATCCAATAACAACCATCATTACCAAGCCTGATAAAAACTTAATTAAATTTTTCATAACCCACTCCTATTGCTGCAAATAAACCACCGTTTAAATGTAGCAAAATACAATTTTAATAAAGTGTTAAAAAAATGAAAAAATGGTCGTTTTTAACTTGCATATATCGAAAGAAATAAGCTAAAATCATGTATTATAGGATTATCCTGAAAACAACAAACTGCTACATTTAAACGGTGGTATAAATATAGCAGTTTATATCTATAAATAAGGTGAACAGCAAAAAGACTTGACAGCGTCTATGGCTGCGATCATGGCAGTTGTGTAAGGCAATCCAGCACCCTTCATAATACAAATATAGTAAAAATTTTGATTAAATAAATAATTCATGACGAATTGCTGGATGAGCTATAAAGGAATTTCGGGATTTCTGCCATCCTTAGCTGGCAAGGATTTTTGCAGATCACCTTTTTTAATTATATAAAATTGTTACATTACAACGTTAGCGATGGAGGAGCTATAATTATTTTACTGTTATTTCACCGCATAGTTTCAGGTTTCCAGTAATTGCCCGATGCTGTAATCATCACAATCAATTTATAATAATCTGCGTACCAGTTATTATTAAAATTTGAAATCCCCGGATATTTCCAAAAAGCGTCTACCCATTCTTGTTCATCTTGTACTGATGCCGCGGTTAAAAGAAATGGAACTGCAAAGCCGGCATTGGCTCCCTGAGAAGAATTGGAAATCGCTTCGTGCAGATTATAATTTGCTCCCAATCCTGCCATAGTGCTTCTTGTACTGCCGACACGGGTTTTGGCAAAATCGTCTAATGGTTTTATGCTGTATGTAAATAAGGAAGGATCAGGAAGATTTCCTGTCATTGGAGTGTCACCGTAAAGCAAATAATCAGTGCCAAGACGCCAGGGAGTGCGGCAGGAGTTCCAGCTGTATCTGCCGTCATTACTGCCTTCCAGGAAATTAGCAGGAGCGGCAGTCCATCTGTCAGAAACTGATGTCTTTAAAGCAAAGTCGGGAAGTAAACCATTATTTGGGTTTCCTGCAGAATGAAGACCGTCACGAATATCAGAAATAACATTTAATGTAGCATCTATTACTTCCTGCCAATTGCGTTCTGTATCAAAAACCTTGTACGCGCGTAAGTGGCTTAAAATAAAATCAGAAGGGCGCGTCCCGTTGTTTAGTGATCTTCCGGCTGTAAAACTATCCTTCCATGCCCAATCACCTAAATGAAGAGTTCTGTATTCTACGTGTATTATCGATCTCCAAAAACCTTCCAGCATTGTAAGCGCGATTTCTCTGTAATTAAACTCTCCGTCGCTTCCCCATTGCCTATCGGCTACGATTAACGAATAAATAATATCCATGTCGCCGTCTGTCGCGCTTGAAGTGCCTGAATTATTATAACCTGTCATTCCGCTTCCGCCGTTTGGATCGCCGCCTGGTGTATTTGCAAACGGAGCTACCTTTGCGCTTAAAACACTGTTTTCATAAAACCTGAATCCTTTTGTCCTGACATTTTGATCATTGTTAACTGTAAACTTTGTTTCATTCGTTCCAGTATTAAAACCGAATAATTCCCAACTATGTTGTCCCGATCTTCTGCCTTCGGCAAAAACAGGGCTTTTAAATGCCAAAACAGTACGCAGCATACCATCGTAATAATCTTTTAAATTTTTCGCTCCGAATCTCCATGTATGACCTGCCGTTGTAAGCTCTTCTTCGCAGCCTGCCATATAAGCCAGGATTATCATGCCGTAACCCATAGATTCTGAAACAGTGATGTGTTCTTCATGAATATGTTCGCTTGCTCTGTGACCTGTCATCGGGTAACTAGTATGATGTTCCAACACAATGCGAAAACCGCTTCTGTTTAAAGGTGATCTTGAATCGAATATTAAATTGTTATTAAGAATATCTTTTAAAAGACTGATCATTTTCTGCTGTGCTAAAGCACAATCCGAAGGCAGCATCGGCTGTACAGCATAAGTAGCTAATGAATTGCTTCCTTGCGGAAATGGAAAATTAGGCGCGATTACCGGCATATTATCATCCTCTTTTAAACTGCGGTTACAGCTTGTTAAAAACATACAAAATAAAAGAACCACTATTGTAATTCCTGAAAAAAGAAAATTGTTTATTATTTTCATAATCCCTCCCGGGTTTACGCTTTTGCTCTTCTTAACCTTACGTTTTCAATGTCAAAACTAAAAAGTTCACGAAGGTCATTTAAACCAAGCGCCATTAATGCCATACGGTCGATACCGATACCCCAGGCTGCGACAGGTACGTCTACCCCAAGGGATGCCGTAACTTCCGGGCGGAAAATGCCTGAACCGCCAAGTTCAAACCAGCCGAGCACGGGATGTTTTATATGTACTTCTATAGAAGGTTCTGTAAACGGAAAGTAACCAGGAACATATCTTACTTCTTTAGCTCCTGCAACTTCACATGCGAACATTTCAAGCATTCCCAAAAGAGTGCGCAGGTTGACATTTTCGCCTAACACGATGCCTTCGGTCTGATAAAAGTCAGGAAGGTGAGTTGCATCCACACGGTCGTAGCGGAAACACCGGGCAGTGCCGAAATATTTACCGGGGATTTTCGCCGTTGGAAGCTGCTTTGCAGAAAGTACCGTTCCTTGAGAGCGCAGGATAAGGCGTTTTGTAAAATTGCGGTCAAAGCTGTAATTCCAGCCGCGGCTGCCTGTTGTTCCGCCGTTTTCATGAGCGGCTGCCACATTGGAAAGCCACGGATCTTCTATGTTTTTTGCTCGTGCGACTCCGTCGGGGTTATCACCTGCCACACTGTATGCGTCATGAATGTCGCGGGCGGAATGAAACTGCGGCATAAAAAGAGCGTCAGAGTTCCAGAACTCGGTTTCAACTAACGTACCGTCAAATTCTTCAAAACCAAGAGAAGTCAGTTTATCTTTTACGTTTTCCAGAAATTTCGCATACGGGTTACTGCGCCCGGGTGTTAATCGCACAGGCGGTGTTTTTACATTATATGATCTGAAAGTTTTACCTTTCCAGCTGCCGTCTTCGAGCATAATTTGAGTAAGAGTGCCGATTTCTTCTCCTGTAATGCCCGCTTCTTTTAAAGCCTTTGCCGCTTCAATTGCGGTGTCAGTTAAATTGAACACTACAGTTTCACGGTCAATTTGGCGGAACGGCGCGTCTGCGGCTCCACGCTTTTTGGCAATAGTGCGGATAAATTGCTTTTCGGTTTCATCAAGAGAAGCCTCTGCAAGCAGCCCGTTATTAGTAACAACTTTTATCAATAAACCTTTAATAAGTTTAAAATGCGCAAGAACCGGATTTTTTGACGGATCATCAAGGTGCTCAAGAGGAAGTGTTATTGTTACCTTTTTTTCACCATCCATTGCAAGTACGCCGAGTTTAGAAAGGCTTCCAAACGCGCTGCCAATGTCTTTATTTTCCATTTTAAGGATTTCCGCTATATCAGGAAGGCGCGGTCTTTCTTCCGCCTGCTTAATTCTCTGCCGTATTAACTCAAGGATTCTTTCTTCTGGACTTCCTTTTTCTTTCCATTCGTGTCCAAGCCCTGTTATCTCATAATAAACTGCAGATTCGCGCCTGACTTCGTTTACAAGGTTTTTTCCTGTAAGCCAGGAAAGCGCCTGATTTCCATTACCGGGTTTAAAGTCCAAATCTTTTTCAACCTTTTCGATAGTTAATTCATCCATTTTTTTGTAAAATAATAGAATTTTAACTTCCAAAGGATGCAGATTTTTTACAATGTTTTTAATATCGTCTGACATGGTAGTTTTATTATATACATAAATATTAATTTAAACAATTGCCGTCACTTGATAAAACTATTATATTAATTATAGTAAGTTTATTAAAAGGAGTAAAAAGTGGCAAAAATAAAGACTTTTTTGAGTACAAAACCCAAAGCCATTTTTTATATTATATCTCCTGTAGTAATTAGTTTTATTATTATTTGCTCTATTCTTTTTGTTTCTTTATATAGGTCACAGTTGAATTATGCGAGAGCGGATTTTGACAGCATTGTAAAAAAACATACAAGAAACTTTGAAAGTAAAATCATAGGCGCTATTGAATATTTAGCTGCAGTTTCCAGTATTATGGAATTTATGGCTGACGGGGATTTTAGCGACAGAGAAATGCTGCAAAAGATGTTATTTGAAATCTTTGATAAAAATCATCATGTTGACAGTTCCAGCATTTATTTTGAACCTGACATGTTTGACGGCAAAGACAGCGAATACAGAGGTACTCTGTATGGAACAAATCTTTCAGGGCGGATATGTTTTTTTTATTTTAATGATAATGCCGGAAATACAGCTTACCTGCCTGAAGCTGTAGAAAACGATATAGAATTTGCTCTGACGCACTACATTGATTTAAAAAACTCTAATGTTCCGGTTTATACAGAACCTATGGTTTTTAATATAAACGGTGAAGAAGTATTTATGTTTATGATTTTGTTTCCGGTGCGGGATAAAAATGGGAACTTTATCGGAGCTGTTACAGCTGATATTCATCTTATGGATATTTACGCAGAACTCAGGGAAGAACAGATTTTTGAAACAGGTTATATGCTTATTTCAAATGATAATAACCGCGTAATATACAGCCCTATTTTTTCAGATATAGGTAAAACCCGCGAAGAAGCCGGATTAATACACTCTTTGCCTTCTATTACTGAAAAAACTGTTTTTCATGATACTACTTCCATAATTAACGGAAAAAAATCTTTAGCCGGGACTTTTATGATTCATGTTCCCTTGCTTGACAGATTTTTTGGATTATCTGTTGTGGCTCCCGTTTCGGAGATAAACGCAAGCGGAACAAAGATATTATTTATTATTATATCAATCAGTATATTTATCGTAATAATAATAACATCAATCCTTTTTATATTAATCAACATATTTACAAAACCGTTAGCCGATTTTACCGAAAGCGCGGATAAAATAGCAAGAGGTGATTATAGCGTCAGAATTACAGGCGAATATAAAGACGAATATTCCATTCTAAAAGACACATTAAACCATATGTCCGAACGTATCGAAGGCGCTATGGATGAATCCAATAATTCGCTTCGTGTTCTTCAAAATATGTTAAACGGCATTAATGCTATTATTTATGTCAGTGTTCCTGAAACAGGTGAATTGCTTTTTATAAATGAAAAACTGAAAAAATCGTTTGGCATTACAGATGAAGCAATCGGGCGGCATTGTTATGAAGTATTGCAGGACGGATTTACCGAAATGTGTGATTTCTGTCCGTGCTTTCAATTAAATAAAAATCCTGATGTCCAGGTTCAATGGGAAGAGTTTAATACAGTAACCAAAAAGTATTATCACAATACTGACTGTTATATAGAATGGCTTGGCGGAAAAATGGTGCATCTTCAATATTCGTTTGATATTACCGACATCAAATTAATTACAGAAGAAAAAATTAAAGCCGAAGAAACATCTCGCATGAAATCCGTTTTTCTTGCAAGTATGAGCCACGAAATAAGAACACCGATGCACGGCATTATAGGATTTTCAGAGCTTGCACTCGATGATAATATTCCGATAAAAACCAGAAACTATTTGTCAAAAATAAAAACCAGCGCAGAAAGCCTTTTAATGATAATTAACGATATACTCGATGTATCTAAAATTGAAGCCGGAAAAATGGAACTGGAAAAAATTCCTTTCGATGTAAGCGAAGTTTTTAAACTATGCAGAATGATCGCATCTCCCAAAGCCCGTGAAAAAGGTTTAACATTATTCTGTTACGCAGAACCTTCAATCGACAGAATGCTGCTCGGCGATTCGACAAGGCTGCGCCAAATTCTTTTAAATCTGCTTTCAAACGCTGTCAAATTCACTAATAACGGAACAATTAAACTGTTATCTGCAATTACTGAAAGAACCGAAAATACCGTAACAATGCACTTTGAAGTAAAAGATTCAGGCATTGGAATGACCGAAGAACAAATAGAAAGAATTTTCCAGCCGTTTGTTCAGGCAGACTCAAGTACAACCCGTAAATACGGAGGGACTGGGCTAGGTCTTACCATTACAAACAGTTTTATTAAACTTATGGGCAGCAAACTGGAAGTTGAAAGTAATATAGGATTAGGCAGCAAGTTTAGTTTTGATATAACTTTTGATACAATTGATATAACTAAAGATTCTTCTCATTTAAGCAATGTAATTAATGTAAACGATAAACCTGTTTTTGAAGCGGAAATACTTGTATGCGAAGATAATTCATTAAACCAAATGGTAATAAGTGATCATCTGTCCAAAGTTGGAATAAAAACGGTTGTCGCTGAAAACGGTAAAATCGGCGTAGATTATGTTAAAGACAGAATAAAAAACAATAAAAAACAGTTTGATTTAATATTTATGGATATTCACATGCCGGAAATGGACGGTCTTGACGCATCAAAAAAACTTGCTGAACTGGGCGTTAAAATTCCAATTATCGCGTTGACAGCTAACATTATGGCAAATGACAGAGAAACATATTTTGAAGCGGGTATGTGCGATTGTCTTGCCAAACCGTTTGTCGCGCATGAATTATGGTCATGTCTTTTAAAATATTTAAAACCTGTAAGTATGGTCGCAGTAAAAACTGAAGTTGATTCTTCCGTAGAAGAAGATCTCAGGTTTGAATTGATAGCTGCTTTTGTAAAAGGAAATCAAACTACAATAAGTGAAATTAAAAACGCCATAGATACAGGTGATTTAAAACTTGCGCACAGGATTTCGCATACATTAAAAGGAGTTTCAGGTCTTGTAGGAATGAATATACTTGCCGAAACAGCGAAGATGCTTGAACAGGCAATTTCATCAAATTATAAAGAACATTATAATGATTTACTTGACAGACTGGAAAATGAATTAAATAAAGCACTAGATGAATTTAAACCAATTATAGAAGAATACATGAGTAAAATCGAAAGTATGCAGCCTGATTTTATTGATGATGAAAAAGCGCTGGAAATACTGAATACTCTGGATACTTTGCTTGCCTCCGACAGTTTTGACTGTTTAAACCTTGTTAATGATTTAACCATGATTCCCGGAACAGATGAACTGTTATATCAGGTGGAGAATTTAAAATTTAAACAAGCCCGTCAAACTCTGGCTGAAATTAAACGGAGGATGATGTGAGTAATAATAAAATTCTAATTATTGATGATGAAAAAATGAACATCATGGCATTAGCGCAATTTTTAAAACCTGAGTTTGAAATTATTATAGCAGCAGACGGACAATCCGGAATTGAAGCTGCTGAAAAACATATACCGGATTTAATTTTACTTGATATTATCATGCCGGATATAAGCGGATTTGAAGTTATCAGTAAATTAAAGGATTCTAAATTAACAAGTAAGATACCTGTAATTTTTGTTACAGGATTAACAAGTTCTGATAATGAAGAAAAAGGTTTATCTTTAGGCGCGGCAGATTATATTACAAAGCCGTTTAATAAATTTATCGTAAAAAAAAGGGTAGAAACTCAATTTAAGCTATTAGAGTATGAACATTTAATCGAAAATCTAAAGAAACAACCATAATTACAGAAAATCATGCCGTTTTTTACGTTTTTGCGCCGAATTTCCTTGACCGAAACGATAATTTTTTGTATTTTCTATATATAGGTGGGGATTTTCCCTAAATTTAGCTAAATGATTACCGGGAAGCTGTAATGTCAAAACAAGAATCTCAAACCGGGCAGCCGGATATACAAAAGGCTGATATTGATGCCGGTCAAACTCCTCAAGAAAACCAAACTGAGCCAAAAATGGATGAAGTGAACCAGGAACTTACGGCAGAAGAAAAAATTGCGCAGCTTGAAGCCGGGCTGGCTGAAACCCATGACCAGTTTTTAAGAAAAGCCGCGGAGTTTGAAAACTTCCGTAAGCGCATGAACCAGGAAAAACAAAGCTCGATTGAATATGCCAACCAAAGCCTTCTTTTGGATATAATTCCAATAATCGATGATTTTGAGCGCGCAATACAAGCCGGAGAAAACGGCTTACAAACAGGCACGTCAGATTATTCCGGTTTTTTGGAAGGCGTTAAAATGATCGAAAAAAGATTTGTAAGCCAGCTTGAAGCCAAATGGGGTCTTAAAAGATTTAATTCGGCAGGCGAGCTTTTCGATCCAAACTTGCACGAAGCGCTTATGATGGAAAAATCAGCAGATGTAAATGAAGCTATCGTACAGGAAGATTTTGAAAAAGGTTATTACCTTAAAGAAAGGGTAATAAGAGCCGCAAAAGTAAAAGTACTAATGCCGGAAAACGGCTAATAAAATATATAAATAGGAGATATCGTTAACACTACGTGTTAACGTTCGATTAAAATCAGCGGCGAGTCCGCCGCTTAAATAGGAGTTAATATTATGGGAAAAATCATTGGTATCGATTTAGGAACAACAAACTCGTGCGTTTCAGTTCTTGAAGGCGGAGAACCTATTGTTATTCAAAGTTCCGAAGGCGGACGCACTACCCCTTCTATAGTAGGTTTTACAAACAAGGGTGAAAGAATTGTCGGCGCGCCTGCGAAAAACCAGATGATCACCAATCCTGAAAACACCGTCTTTTCCATCAAACGTTTTATGGGACGGCGTTATTCGGAAGTTTCTAACGAAATGAAACTTGTTCCATACCGCATAGCGGAACAAGGTGATGATGTCCGCATTGATATAGACGGCAAAAAATATTCACCTCAGGAAATTTCTGCCTTTGTATTGCAGAAAATGAAACAGACAGCCGAAGATTACCTTGGCGAATCTGTAACAGAAGCTGTAATTACAGTTCCTGCATATTTTAACGATGCGCAGCGTCAGGCAACCAAAGACGCAGGCAAAATCGCAGGGCTCGATGTAAAAAGAATTATTAATGAGCCGACTGCCGCCTCACTTGCTTTTGGTTTTAACAAAGATTCCAAAAAAGATAAAATAATTGCTGTTTACGATCTTGGCGGCGGCACTTTCGACGTTTCAATTTTGGAACTTGGTGACGGTGTTTTTGAAGTTAAAGCGACTAACGGCGACACGCATCTTGGCGGTGATGATTTTGACCGCCGTGTCATGGAATGGTTAATTGCCGAGTTTAAAAAAGACACAGGAATTGATCTTGGGCAGGATCGTATGGCGCTTCAGCGTCTGCGTGAATCGGCGGAAAAAGCGAAGATCGAATTATCTTCGATGCAGTCAACAGAAATTAATCTTCCGTTTATTACAGCCGACCAAAGCGGTCCTAAACACTTACAAAAATCGCTTACAAGAGCGAAGTTTGAACAGATGGTAGAAGACCTTCTTGAACGTTCAAAAGACCCGTGTATTAAAGCGTTAAAAGACGCAGGACTTTCTGCGGATCAAATTGACGAAATTATTCTTGTCGGCGGCTCGACACGTATTCCTGCCGTACAGCAGATTGTTAAAGATTTATTCAAAAAAGAACCCAACAAAGGTGTAAACCCCGACGAAGCTGTCGCAGTAGGCGCTGCGATTCAGGGCGGTATTCTTGGCGGCGATGTTAAAGACGTGCTTTTGCTTGATGTCACTCCGCTTTCGCTCGGCATCGAAACACTTGGAGGAGTTACATCAAAACTTATTACACGTAACACAACGATTCCGACACGCAAAAGCCAAATCTATTCCACAGCGGCTGACGGACAGACTGCCGTTTCAATTCATGTTTTACAGGGCGAGCGTGAAATGGCAACACAAAACCGCACATTGGGTCGCTTTGATCTTGTCGGCATACCTCCCGCTCCGCGCGGAGTTCCGCAAATCGAAGTTACTTTTGACATCGATGCGAACGGCATTGTTCACGTCAGC
The DNA here is from genome assembly GCA_009781475.1 of Treponema sp. Taxonomy (GTDB): domain Bacteria; phylum Spirochaetota; class Spirochaetia; order Treponematales; family Breznakiellaceae; genus WQXQ01. The sequence continues at coordinate 1,359 of WQYB01000032.1, read as the reverse complement.
GCAAAAGATCTTGGCACTGGCAAGGAGCAAAAAATCCGCATCGAAAGCTCCAGCGGTTTAAGCGACTCTGACATCGACCGCATGGTAAAAGAAGCGGAACTTCACGCCGAGGAAGATAAAAAAGAGCGTGAAAAAGCCGAAGTACGCAACGAAGCAGACTCGATGATTTACAGCACCGAGAAAAATATTAAAGACCTTGGCGACAAAGTAAGCGCAGAAGACAAATCCAAAACAGAAGAAGCCATCGCGGAATTACGCAGAGCTTTGGAAGGCGGCGATCTTCAAGTCATTAAAGACAAAACAGAAACACTCAAACAAGTTTCTTATAAAATCGCCGAAGAGATTTACAAACAACAAGGTGCGCAAGGACAAGGCGGAGGTCAGGGTTTTGATCCTTCGAGTATGGGCGGACAGGGTTTTGATCCTTCCAACATGGGCGGCGAAACATCCGGCGGCGATAACTCCAACAACACTAAAGGCGCAGAAGACGCCGATTACGAAGTTGTAAACGACGACGACAAGAAGTAAGGTATATAAATGGCAAAGCGTGATTACTACGATGTTTTAGGTGTACAAAAAAATTCCTCAAAAGACGAAATTAAAAAGGCGTATCGTAAACTCGCTTTGCAATACCACCCCGACAAAAACCCGGGCGACAAACAAGCCGAAGAAAAATTTAAAGAAGCAACCGAAGCATACGATGTTCTTGCGGACGATCAGAAAAAAGCCGCCTACGATCAATTCGGTTTTGCCGGTGTAGAAGGCATGGGCGGCGGCCACGACTTTAGCAACTTCCGGGGCTTTGAAGATATCTTTGGCGAAGGCGGCTTTAGCAACATCTTTGAAAGTTTTTTCGGCGGCAGTTTTGGAAGAAGCAGCAGAGGCGGCAGCGGTGTACGCAGCGGAGCCAATCTTCGCTACGATATAGAAATCCCTTTTAAAGACGCGGTCTTCGGAACCAAAGTAGAAATACAATATTCACATAACGAATCTTGCAAAACCTGTAAGGGAGCCGGCACTGCCGACGGTTCGAGTAAAAAAACATGTCCTGTATGCCGCGGCTCCGGGCAGGTAAGACACAGCCAGGGATTTTTCTCTGTCGCTACAACCTGTCATCAATGTCACGGCGAAGGCTCGATAATTGAAAAACCGTGCCGTGATTGCGGCGGCTCAGGTACACAAAAACAGCGCCAAAAAATCATGGTAACAATCCCGGCAGGCGTAGAAAACGGCAAGCGTGTAGTTATTCCCAAACAGGGAGACGCAGGACCCAACGGCGGACCTGCCGGCGATTTGTACGTTTTCATCAGGGTAAAACCGCATGAATACTTTGAACGCCAAAGTTACGATCTTTACTGC
>WQYB01000031.1 GCA_009781475.1 Treponema sp. | reverse complement strand
TCATAATTATTCTGAAGATTAAGCCAAAACTGCGCTGAATTACCAAAGTATCTTGAAAGCCTTAAAGACATATCTACAGTTATCCTTCGGTTCCCTTTGATTATCTGGCTTATAGCAGTTTGTTGTATTTTTATTTCTTTGCTTAATTTATAAGCCGTAATCCCCAAAGGTTCCATAAACTCTTCCAGTAATATAGTCCCAGGCGGAATTAAATCCAGTTTCTTTTTCATTTCAGCCTCCTAGTGATAATCAGTGATTGTCACATCACTTGCATTTCCATCGTTCCATTTAAAAGTTATTCTCCATTGATCGTTTATTCGGATACTGCACAATCCCTTTTTATTGCCTTTCAATTTTTCAAAGCGATTTCCCGGCGGTATACGCAAGTCATTTTCATCTGTCGCGGCGTGAATAATGAGCAATTTACTTCTACTGCGATGATAAAGCTCGGGCGGCAGTTTTTTAATGCGTTCCCTTTTAAACAATGCTTCAGTATCTTTATCACCAAAACTCTGTATCATTTAAATACCTGCCTTATACAATAGTATTACATAACAATAGTATTGTCAAGAGATATGGATATAATTATCAAAAACCTATCTTTTTCGTTTCTTTTTGTTTTTCAATCAAATTATTTAAAGCATTCATAATTTGCCTTATCGCCTTGTCATGTTCAGAATTAATCACACTTGACAGCATAGAAACCCCTTGTTCTGTAAAAGCATAAGGTCTATATTTCCTAATATTTTTGTTAAAGATCGCAAAATGCGATCTTTGATTTTGCCATTCTTCATCTGATAATTGGAACATGAAATCGTCAGGAAATCTTTTAAAATTACGTTTTACAGCTTCATTTAAACGATGTATGGGAACCCCATACAACTTAGCTAAATCGTGGTCTAACATGACTTTCTGACCACGAATCTCGTAAATTAAGTCCTAAATTGGTATTACATTGTTTTCTTCCATAATTGATATCCTCCATAAAAAAGATAGTTTTTCACCTCAAAGAGGTTTTTAAAGACAGACAAAAGTCTGACTTTTCATTCTTATATATGGCGCAGATATGTGTGGCGCATGACCGAAAAAGGAGATATTTTGAAATTTTATTAAAAATATTACACGGAGGCATAGAGTAAAAATCTACAAATTTATAATAAAAACTTTAATACAAAAATATCAAAAAAGTGACTGTCACCTTTGTATTTTAAAACTGCTTCACTTTATTAAAAATAATTTAATTATTTTCTTGAAGAATATCTTTGTAATTTTTCCCAATAAATTTATTAGTTTTTAAATTCTTTGCATCCTGTAAGTTTGCATTCTTTTTACTGCTATGAATAATAATTGATATTCCCATAATAAGAAAAGGAATTAGTATTATGAAAATTATACCTAGAATTAACCCAGCAATCGGATCTACTCTTTTCCCAATTGCTTTACCAATGAAAATTTGAATTGGTATAAGTAATAATAGTAACAATAGTAATAAAAACCCAAAAATTATTCCTGATCCTTCAGTAGCAGCTGCTTGAGAATTGAAAGTAAACATAACAAATAAACAAAAGACAACCCAAAATATAACTTTTTTCATTATTCTCCTTAATTTTTTCTTTTCCATAAATTTATTCCTATGTATGAGAATTTCTCTCATTAATTTCTATTGAAAATACATAATTTCCATAAGAAATAATATATATACTATAGAATATTGTGTCAATATCTATAGAGCATTATTTTTATTAAATGGATATAAATGAACAATTACAATATGTAATTAACAAAATCAAGGAAATTCGTATAAAAAATGGGATTTCTCAGATGGAATTATCACTAAGATCAAACTTATCCCAAAGTTTTATAGCAAATTTAGAAAAAGGGAAAAAACAACCTTCTGTCCTTACATTAATAAAGATTGCAAATGCATTAAATATTAAAACTAATGAACTTTTTACAGTAGATCCTACTCCACAAAACGAACTGGAAAAAATAAGACAAGATATTATCTTCGAAGTTGTAAATGCAGTAAAACAATCCTTTGCCGAAGAAAGTATGAAAATAAAAAATCCATAATTAGACATCTACCTTCTAGTTTATTAAATTTCGTGCTGGTTCGTGTGGTTCGTGGTAAAAATTCTTACATGCTAGAACTGAAAGGTTTTTCGCCGTTCGCTTTTAAGAATTTATTTTTAACTATCTTACCGTCTTCGCGACTTCACAAATTCTGCGAGCCATTTTATCCAGTGGTACTTGTTCCATGACATGACCGTATTCGTAGGCAACTCGAGGCATTCCATATACAACAGAGCTGTTTTCGTCTTGACCAAGTGTCATACCGCCTTCTTTGTAAATTGTTCCAAGATGCTGTGCGCCGTCACGTCCCATGCCCGTCATAATTACTCCGAGTGAATGGTTGGTGTAATTCATGGCGACAGAAGCGAATAAGACATCCGCAGAAGGTCTGTGCCCTGATACTAAAGGATCATTTGAAAGACGAACAACCGCGCCGCCTGTTTTCTTTTCTACTTCAAGATGTTTGTTTCCCTGCGCAATAAGAATTCTGCCTGGTCTTATAGCATCGCCGTCTTCTGCTTCTTTAACTTCTAACGGGCAAATGCGATCAAGGCTTTTTGCAAATTCATTTGTAAAACCGACAGGCATGTGCTGCACTACTACTATTGGTATTTTTAAATCCGCATCAAGGTTTGCAAACACAATACGCAAAGCATCTGGACCGCCTGTGCTTATACCAATTGCGATAATTTCCGTGTTGGCAGGATAACGAGCTCTTACAGGAGCCTGAGCCGGAGTAACAGGAGGAGCTGCAGCAAGTTTAAAATGAACAGCAATATCGGAATTTTTTTCGCTGGGTGTTTTGGGCTGATATTCTGAAGGAGCTAAAACTTTTTTACCTTTCGATTTTCTGTACGCTCCGCCGTAACCTATGAGCTTTCCGACAAGCGTATCTTTTACAATATGAATATCTTCAGAAATCGATCCGGAAGGTTTTTGAACAAAATCACTTGCGCCTAACGAAAGAGCTTCCATCGTAATTTCCGCGCCTTTGGCGGCAATCGATGAAAGAATGACTACAGGAATATCAATCCCCTGTTTTTTTCGTTCTTTTAAGAATTCAATGCCGTTCATTTCAGGCATTTCAAGGTCAAGGACGATAACATCAGGATTTACACGGGGGATTTTTTGCAGGGCAAAATATCCGTTCATCGCTTTTTCGGCTACAGATAAACCCGGTGTATCCTCGATCATACGGCTTATTAAATTGCGCATTAACGCAGAGTCGTCTACAACCAATACCGATATTTCATCTGCCATTTGAATCTCCTAGTATCATCATGACACTATATATTTTTACAATAAAGGGTTGCCCATTCAGTTTTTAAGAATTCAAATTTTGTATCCATTCCAAACAAGGATTCAGAATGACCGATAAATAGAAATGATTTTGAAGCCATAGCATCCCAGAAACGGTTTATAACCGAAGTCTGTGCCGCTTCATCAAAGTAAATAATAACATTGCGGCAAAAGACAACATCAAAGTTCCGCTGCCCTGATTCGTTTTTAAGATTGTGATAATCAAACTTTATTTTTGATTGAATGTCGGCGTTTATTTTATATCCGCCGTCTACTTTAACAAAATATTTGGCAAGATAATTATCAGGAATTCCAACTATACGGCTTTCGGCGTAAAAACCTTCTTTGGCTGTCATCAGACATTTTAAAGAAAGATCGGATGCGATAATTTCATAATTCCAGACTTTAGGAAGGATTTCGCTTAATAACATGGCGATTGTATACGGCTCTTCACCCGTAGAACAACCTGCGCTCCATACCCTGATAGTACCTGGTACTTTTCTAATATTATTGATTATTTCAGGAATGACATGTTTTTCAAGCGCGTCAAACTGAGCTTGATTTCTAAAAAACCGTGTCAGGTTCGTAGTAATTGAATCCAAAAAGCCTTTGAGCTCTTCTCTGTCTTTTCTAATAATATCAAGATATTCAGAAACCGATGCGATATTTTTCTCCCGAAGACGTTCTTTAAGACGGCTTTCCAATATGGAACGATTGGTTGGGGTGAAGGTTATACCGCTTTCGGCGTATATTAGCGCACGATAAAGCTCAAAATTAGTGTCATTTAGAAAGATAGCATCAGCCATATATATATTTTATGTGACTATTGGCAGACTGTCAATTGGTATTATAATGATCTTAATTATTATATGGAAAAAACACAGTTAATGAACCTGGAACTCCTTGCTCCGATAAATTATATAGAAGACTTCTCGCAAAGCCGTTATCACGGCAATTATATGAGCGGAGGCGCAGAGGATGCGGAGCTTATGAAGAATGATGATGAATTATTACTTTGTTTTGAGATAAATCATATAGAAAGTAATAATATTGAACCAAAACCTGAACAATTTCTTGGAAATCTGGTATTTATTGGAAAGAAAAACACATCTAATCCCCTCCGTGCCTCCGTGCCTCCGTGTGAAAAAAATTTGGAAATAACCCTGCCAGCGGGGAATTACCTTTTTTCCCAGCAACGTGCTGATAGGGTTTTAAACCAGGAAGAATGGCTGGATATGACAATTGAACAGCAAAAAGAAGGTCTTTGGCAGCGTAATAAACTGGAAGCCAGGTTTTATGTGCGGTTTTTAAACGAAGATGGTGCTTTTGTAACACAGGTTTTTAGACCTGTAAAATGATTAGAGTCTGACAGTTTCTACCATATAACGAATATCAAATCCATTGGCAGCAACACGTCTCATTTCTATTACAAAGATTAGTGAATTACCGCTTGCATCAATAAGAACTCTTTTGATGTTATATTGAGAAATCCGCTGGCGGACAAAGTTTGGAGTACCGACAGTGTAAGTTCGCACCTGATGATTAGGCGAAGTAACATCAAGATTTATATGGAATTTTGAGCTGACATTCTGCCCGCTGCCTGTAATTGTTGGAACCAACTGGGCGTTAAAACTTCTGCCGGAAAGAAAATCACGAAATGTGATGTTTTCCCCGCGCGCAGCAGGTACTGTATCTCTTGCGATATAAAGAGGCAACCCCTGATTTTGAAAGTTGATGCCATGCCTGTTTGTTAAAGCTGTATTCCTGGAAAGCAGCTGGTGGAAAACACCTGAGCCGTCCTGTCCTGCATTTATGGATGTATCTTGAGTGAATGTTACTCTGCCATTTTGAACAAAAACGTTTCTGGCGACATCAACCACATATAAATCAGCCCAGGGACGTAATGAAGGAGAAAGAACCCCATACTGACCAAACATATAAATTCTGCCGTCTTGAGAAAATCCCAAATCAACAAAAACAGCGGTGTCTCCCGCCCAAAGAGCGGAAATGCATGTTAAAAGGATAAATAAGACTAAAAATATGCTTTTTTTCAATAACATAGCTTCCCCATACTCTATATTATCGGAATTACTCTTATAAAACTATAGACATAGGAGAAATGTATTGTAGAGTATCCTAATAATAGTTAAACTAGGTAATGACTTTGTCTGAAAGAAATGTATTTTTCAAAGCTGGAATTGTCTTTTGCGCTATTTTAGCTCTGTTAATGTTGGCGGTTTTATTTACACTCCACCAGGGGACAGATTATAATCTGTCTTTCGGTAAAGCGCTTGAAGATGATGAACTGCGCCGCCCTGCAAATATCTTTCAAAGCATAACCGGGTATTTTTTTGATAATAACTTTTACGCTGTTCACGCATCCATCATTTTACTGGTTTTATTTTCATTAATCGCGATTATTTTGATTCATTACTTTTTTGAGCGAACATCTGCCCCGGAAATCCTGTATATAGCCATTTTTGCGATTTCTCTTTCTTTTGAAATTTTAAGGTTCGTTTTACCTCTGCATCTGATACATTATTTCCCGTCATTTTACATGCGGGTCGCATCCCGAATACTGCTTTTTGCAAGGTTCTTCGGCATTTTTTCGCTTTTCGCTGCCAGTATCTGCGCCGCAGGGCTGGATGTGCAAAAAGTGCGTCATGTTATCTTCGCAATCATTATAACTTCCTTGATCATTACATTGGGTGTTCCAATCGATGTTTTAAATTGGGATACAAGTTTAAATATGATAAACGGGTTTTCATCGATGTTCAGATTGATAGAAATATCCGCTTTCATTTCTATCATGATCAGCTTTTTTATTGCCGCAAAAATTCGTGATTCAAAGGAATATACATATGTCGCAATCGGAATTATGCTCGCGCTTTTCGGCAGAAATATTTTATTAAGCGCCGATAACTGGAGCGCTCCTTTCTTGGGAATAATTCTTTTGTCATTCGGAACATGGTTTTTATGTTCAAAATTGCATAAGATACACTTGTGGTTATGATATTTATCCTGATGGCAGACAACCCTACTCATGCCTTAAATACGATAAAATAATAAGTGCCAAAAAGACAGTTTTGTGTTTCATTTATTTTATAATGGAGTAAAACTTGAAGGATCGGTTTCGTAGTCTTTCATTCTTTCGTTAATCATTTCAACTTCTTCAGGGCTTGCCGCTTCAATTATTGGTTTCCAGTAATCGTTAGTTAAAAAAAACAAAAGCGGTTTTATTGCCGGCAATGATCGATCTGGTAAAGTGTCAATCATAGTATGTAATTCGTTTCTTAATACTGCTGTTGTCATCTTTTATTCCCTTTGTTTTTCTTTTTGTATACTTGACCTCTTGGATCAAGATGTGTAACAAATATATGATCGTCTCTATATCGGAATAATGCACGGTAACTTCCGATTGTCAGCCTGAAATATCCTGGCTGTCCTGTAACAGGTATAATATCTCCTTCTGGTGGTTCTTTTTCAAGCCCCTTTAATGCAGTATTTATATGTCCCTTGTCAGGCTCATTAAGACGGTCAATGTACTTTCCCGGTATTTTGTGAAGCAAAACCTGCATACTACTTCATTTTATATGAATGATAATAATATCGTCAAGGATTCAATATCTTATGATGTAGTGCTTTAATCTTAGTTTTTTAGTACCCGCACATGGTGACAGTCACCCCCTAAAATTATTTAAAGGTGAAGAAGTAATTTATTAAAAATATGTAAATAATATACACTTAAGAAATATTTAATAAGGTCTGAGAGCCAAAGACGACCCCCTGAGCGAGTTATTTCCGAGCGTAAGGGGGCGGGCTTTGGTCTCAGACCATGTTGATTAATTACTTATTTGAATTTCAATTTACTTGAATTTTCTATAAATTTCGTCATACTTATACCACATGAACAAGTTTATTTTCGTCTCAGGCGGTGTTTGTTCCAGTTTGGGTAAGGGTGTTGCAGCCTCTTCCATTGGAGCTTTGCTGGAAAGCAGGGGACTTAACGTGCGCATGGTAAAATGCGACCCGTACATCAATGTTGATGCAGGAACTATGAGCCCTCAGCAGCATGGCGAAGTTTATGTAACAGATGATGGTGCGCAAACCGACTTAGACCTGGGCAACTATGCGCGTTTTACAAAAGGGCGTTTAAGCCAGGCAAACTCAATCACAACAGGGCAGGTTTATGAATCGGTCATCCGAAAAGAACGCGAAGGTAAATACGAGGGCAAATGTGTTCAGGTAATACCCCACATTACAGACGAAATTAAAAGCCGTATCCTTGCAGTATCTAACGAAGAAAACGATACCGATGTTGTAATTATCGAAATCGGCGGCACTGTCGGAGATATAGAATCGATACCGTTTCTGGAAGTTGCAAGACAGATGATTCACGAGCAGGGTAAAAAAAATGTCATTACGGTGCATTTAACTTTAATCCCGGAAGTTACAGACGGAGAGTTAAAAACAAAACCAACCCAGCACTCGGTTAAAACAATGCTGGAAACAGGGATTCAGCCGGATATTTTAATTTGCCGCGCACCTGTAATGCTCGACGAATCAACCAGAAAAAAAATTGCGCAATTTACCAACGTTGATATTGACGCTGTTTTTACCTCACCTAACATTGATACGACAATTTATCAGATACCAAATATTTTCTTTGAACAAAAACTGGATCAGGTAATTCTGCGCAAGATGGGTGTAGAAAGCCGTCATGCAAATATGAAACAGTGGCATTCATTAATCGAACGTTTTTCCGCAAGAAAAGATTTATTGCGAATCGGTATTGTCGGAAAATATATGGATATTAATGATATTTACACATCATTATACGAAGCGCTGTTACACGCAAGTCTGGAATGCGCCATCAATATAGAACTTGTAAAAATTGAATCTTCAATTCTTGAAAAAACAGACAGTGCCGAAAAAATGCTTGGCAATTTAAACGGTATTCTAATTCCGGGTCAAATGGCTTGCAGTGAAAACTTAAACCAAAATGAATTAAACGGTTTGGTAAAAGCCGCAGCTTGGGCTAGAACTAATAAAAAACCGTATTTGGGCATCAACCTTGGAATGTATGTGATGCTTGCCGAATGGGTACGTAATGTATTAAACCAAAAAGATATCGAAAAATACAAAGAAACAACACAGCTTGGTATAAGTGAAATAAAAATCGAAGAAAATACCCGTTTATCAAAGGCTTACGGCGAAAAGAAAATATTGGAACGTTACCGTCATCGTTATGAATTTACCGGTTTAAATAAAAATGATATGATTAAATCAGGTTTGATACCGGCAGCGTTTAATTCTGATGGAACATCGGTTGAATGTATTGAATGGTCATCTGAAAACGGAAGTTTTAATCACCCCTGGGGTGTAGCTGTTCAATTTCATCCTGAGTATAAATCGAAACCTATGGCAGCATCTCCTTTATTCAAGGAATTTGTCGCAGCTTGTTTAAAAAAGGATTGAAAAATGTATAAAAAGAGATTAACGGTATTTTTCATTTCTCTTTTTTCATTTCTTTTTTTCTTTTTAACATCTTGCACTTTTAATTACGGGGAAATGGACCCGTCGGAAGGAATTATGCCAGACCTTGTTATGATAAATGTAAATTATGTGCGCGTAAGAGCTGCAGATCCTATAGCAAGGTTTCATGCCGACCGAGCCGAACAGTACGAAAGACAAAATTTAATGAAACTGGAAAACCTTTCTTTTGAACAATACGGAGAACACACAGATGATGTAAATGTTTTTGGAAAAGCGGGCAGCGCTTCCATTAATATAAGATCAGGGGATATTTTCATGAACAATGATGTCCGGCTTGAAATAGAATCAGAAGATATCATTATAGAAACATTTCAGCTTGACTGGAAAGATGAAATGCGCGTTCTTTCTGCAGGTGAAGAAAACATTGTTAATATTTTTCAAAGTAACGGAACCAGTTTTACAGGTATAGGTCTTAGTGTTGACGCAAGAAGGCGCACATGGGAATTTTCAGGTAACGCAAGCGGTGTTTTTGTTCAGGAAGACGAGGACACCGATGAATAAAATATATGGTTCGCGATTGATCCTTTTAATATTTTTATTTGCAATTCAATCCCTTTGGGCAGACACTTTTACTTTCAGAGCAGACAGAATGTCAGGTTCAAGAGCGCTGGGCAGAGAAACAACAATATTAATCGGCAATGCCGAAGTCAGATCAAACAATTTACTGCTGCGTGCCGACAGGATTGAAATTCAAGGTGATGATAACCGTTTTATCGAATGTATCGGTAATGTTTGGGGGCATGAAGAAGAAAAAAATATCCTGTTTTTCACAGACAGGCTTCGTTATGATCGCAGATTAAAAATCGCAAGGCTTGAAGGCAACTCAACTCTTGAAGACAGAGAAAATGAAATTGTAGCAAGAGGCAGATTTATCGAGTATGACGAAGAAAAAGAAATAGCTGTCTTTCAAATATCGGTTCGGTTATTCAAAGACGATATGGTTTGCCGCAGTGAATACGCTGTTTATAACCGCAACGAAAAAATACTTGACCTTACAGGATTTCCTGTCGTATACAAAAAAGAAGACGAGTTTCGCGCGGATAAAATTCGCGTAGATTTGGAAACCGATGATGTCACGATGGAAGGTTCCGTCTCGGGGACAATAATAAATTAAATATGAAAGAATTACACACACTTGGTGTTTCAAACATGTATAAAAGTTTCGGGAAAAAATCAGTTGTTAAAGGTGTTTCTTTTTCCATGAAAAACGGCGAAGTTGCAGGGCTTTTAGGTCCCAACGGAGCGGGCAAAACCACGATTTTTTACATGATCGTAGGTTTTTACCAGCCGACAGCCGGAATTGTTTTAATGGATGATGTGAACATCACAACACTACCCATGTACCGCCGTGCCAGAATGGGTATCGCTTATCTTCCGCAAGAGGCGTCGATTTTCCGCAAATTGACAGTCGAGCAAAACATTTGGGCAATTCTTGAAAGCCGCCAGGATATTAACATTGAACAAAAAAAAGAAAGATTGGAACAGTTATTAAACGAGTTTAGCATTACCCGGATTAGGTCGCAGTACGGATATACTCTTTCAGGCGGAGAGCGCCGCCGCACCGAGATTGCAAGGGCTCTGGCTACAGAACCCAAATTTCTTCTATTAGACGAACCTTTTGCCGGCATCGACCCCATCGCCGTTTTTGAAATTAAACAGATTATCAAGCAATTAGCGGATAATGGTATCGGAGTTTTAATAACCGATCACAATGTACGCGATACCCTGGAGATTACAAACGAAGCGTTCATTATTGCAGACGGAAATATCTTCGCCAAGGGTGATAAAGAAGTAATTTTGAACGATGAAATGGTTCGAAAAGTGTATCTTGGCAGCGAATTTAGAATGTAAAATCTTGACTTTTTTTCATTTTTGGTCTATTATTAAAGAGAATTTGAATTTTCTTCGGTAAGGGGTGAAGCGATGAGTGTAATACTCTGGGTTGTCCTCCCTCTTGCCGGGTTAACCTTAGGCTGGATAATTAGATGGCTTTATGCCAGATTTCAACTTACGGCATCAGAGCAATTTGCAGAACGTATAAAGCATGATGCGATAAAAGAAGCTGAAGCAAAGAAGAAAGAAATTCTTCTTGAAGCAAAAGAACAAGTAATTCGTGAAAGAAACCAGCAGGAGAGGGAGACTCGGGAACGCAGGGCTGAGTTGCAGCGGTATGAACGCCGCGTTGTTGTAAAAGAAGAAGCGATAGATAAAAAAACCGCTCAAATTGAGCGAACCGAGCAGTTATTTCTTGATAAAGAAAAGGTAATACAAGACCGCGAAGAAGCGCTTTCCAAAGAGGAACAGCGTTACAGGGCGGAACTTGAGCGGATTTCAGGGCTAAGTTCCGAAGAAGCCAAAGCCTTAATCATTCAAGACCTTGAAAACGAAGCAAAACATGACGCTCAATCGCTTATCAATAAAATCGAGCAGGAAGCCAATGTTGCGGCTGATAAAAGAGCCCGCGATATCCTCGTAACCACAATTCAGCGGCTGGCAACCGAAGTAACAGGTGATGTAACAGTAACAACTGTAACTCTTCCCAACGATGAAATGAAAGGGCGCATTATCGGTCGTGAAGGCCGAAATATCCGCACTCTTGAAACTCTTACGGGAGCGGACATTATAATCGATGATACGCCGGAAGCTGTTGTTATTTCCTGTTTCGATCCTGTACGCCGCGAAATTGCGAAAATTTCTTTAGAGCGGCTTATTCTTGACGGGCGTATCCATCCTGCACGCATAGAAGAAGTTGTCATTAAAGTAAGCAAGGACATTTCACAGAAGATTTTTGAAGAAGGCGAAAAAGTCCTTTTCGATTTGGGTATTCACAATATCAAGCAGGATTCTGTCCGCGCTCTTGGCCGTCTTTATTTCCGCACCAGTTACGGTCAAAACGTACTTCAGCATTCAAAAGAAGTGGCTGTCATCGCAGGCATGCTGGCGGCAGAAGTCGGCTGTAACCGCGACCTTGCAAAACGAGCTGCTTTGTTACACGACATCGGAAAAGGTGTTGAGTCCGACTCTGACCTTAACCACGCCGAAATCGGCATGGATATGGCTCGGAAAATGGGAGAAGACCCGCAGGTAATAAATGCCATCGGCTCTCATCATAACGACATCGAAGCCGCCTGCATCGAAGCTGTTATCGTACAAATCGCGGACGCTATTTCTGCGGCACGCCCCGGAGCACGCAAGGAAACACTCGACAATTACATGAAGCGCTTGGAAAATCTTGAAAATATCGCATCCGGATTTAACGGTGTTGATAAATCTTTTGCAATACAGGCAGGAAGAGAATTGCGCATAATGGTTAACAATGAATCTGTTAACGACGATCAAACAAGGGAACTTGCAAAAGAAATCGCCAAAAAGATCGAAAACGACCTTAGATACCCTGGCCGCATAAAAGTTACGATGATCCGGGAAACCAGAATTACGGAATATGCGCGCTAAAGCGCGGCGTTAAAACGCAGCGCTTGATTTTAATTTTGCAGGAAATAAAACAAGTTAATGCCGGTTTAGAACCTGCTGCAAAACCGCAGCAGGAAGAGCCGCAAACAACTGAAGAAGATGTGAATAAAAACTGATCCGGCGTTTTTAATATTTTTCTAAAAAACTCGGGTTAAATTTCTTTAATCATCCTGATAATGATTTGTGCCGAGTTTTTAGAGGCAATTGGAAGAAAATCATTAAAACTTACCGGAGACTCTTTTCCTGCAACATCGGATAAAGCGCGTATAACAAGAAATGGAACAGAAAATAAAAAACAGCAGTGAGCAATGGCGGCTCCTTCCATTTCTACAGCAGCAATTTCGGGGAAAATAGATCTGACATTTTCTATACGTTCGATTTCGTGCATAAAAACATCACCGGAACCGATTAATCCGTGGCAATAATTAAAATCACCGGGAAGCAGTTTTTCATTTTTTAATTGATTAACCGCGTTTTCAGCTAATTTTATTAATTTATTGTCAGCGGAAAAAACCTGCGGCATATCGGGAAGCTGACCGGGTGAGTAATTAAAAGCGGTTACATCAACATCGTGATAAACAAGCCCAGTGGAAATTACCGCATCGCCTACTTTTAAATCGGGATTAATCCCTCCTGCCGATCCTGTGTTGATAACAATTTTGGGTTTAAACTCCTGAATTAAAAGAGCGCATCCTACTGCCGCATTTACTTTACCGATTCCGCAGCGAAGAACAGTTACTTCTTTTGTTTCAATTTTACCTGAAAAAAATTCAAAACCGCCGATTTTACGGGTTTCGTATTTACCCATAGTTTGACAGAGAAGACTTACTTCATCTTCCATAGCACCGATAATACCGATCATGTTATCTCCAGAAAAAATTAAGTTATAGAAAAATATTCGCTTATAGGACGCCGCCATTCATTTTTATTGTCTTTCGCTTCCCATTCATAAATTTTTTTAATTGTAAAATCCCTTGTATCGGGCGGATTATTATAATGGACTACGCCAAAACGCCCGCCGCCGATATAACAAATGCCATCGTTGGTATCAAGTTTTTCAATTTCTGTTATGCGCATTAATACACAGTCAAAATGAACAGGAAGCCCCGTATCTTTATCGCAAATTGCTGTAGCAATATCTTTAATCGGTTTTCCGCACCAGGGACAGTCGGGAGTAGTCATTGGATTACTTGGGAGTTCCGGCGCTGTCCATTGCGGGCGCTCATGCATATTAAAACGGTTCTTTTCAAACTTCTCTTCAAAGACGGGGTTTTCATTATGTTTTTTTATATGTTTATGTGAATCATCCCTGCGGCTTGAAAAACGCTGTTTGTTTTGTAAACCCCGGTTTTTCCTGTTATTTCCGCCTTTTCCGCTCATTCTTACCACCTTCTGAAGATATATCCAATAGTTCGTTGCTCATAACAAGAGCCAGTCTTTGAATGGCGGAGTTAAGATAGTTTTCATCATTTATACGCCGCCTTATAGCTTCAACCGCATGATCGCTTGCAAACCTGTCGCTTGCAAACGAACTATTCAAACGGGAATTCAAAGTTTGTATTCCTGGTTGAGCTATTTTAATCATACACTCTCCGTGAAGGCTGAGACAAGATGGTTAATATGAGGTGGATTAATAAATACCACATCAAATCGAATCGACATATTACTATATTTTCGATTTTCCAGAAGGAAATACTTAGCGGTTTTGATAATCTTTTGCTGTTTTTTTATATCGATGCTGTATTGAAGGTCGGCAAATTCAAGTTTTGACCAGGTTTTTACCTCGGTAAAGACAATTGTTTCGGATTCTTTGGCGATAATATCGATTTCGCCGTATTTACATCGGTAATTTTTGATTAATATTTCCATTCCGCTGTCTTCAAGAGCGGCGGCAGCCTGCTGTTCACCCTTTTTGCCTAGCGCTGCGGAGTTAACATAACGAGCAAAGTTAGGCATTTTTTTCGGTAAATTCAGCCGGATCGATTGCTTCTTTAATAAATAATGTTCTGTCTGCCAAGAGATTGATACTTACCGCATTCCCCGAGCCTAATGCATCACCGTTTTTATCCATTAATAATTGAACCACAGGGCGCATTGGAGCGTCTGTATGAATGCTGACTACCCTTGCGATAGATGTATCATTAAGACGAACAATCGAACCTATTGGATAGATTCCCATAATCTTTGTAAAAGCGATAATGACAGCAGGATCAAAACGCCGTCCGTTATCTGCCATTAAATTTTTAATCGCCTGATAACCTATCATGGAATTGCGGTATGATTTTTTGCTAACCATAGCTTCAAAAGCGTCTGCCACAGAAATAATCCTGGCTCCTATATCAATAGCTTCACCGACAAGTTTGTCAGGATAACCCTGACCATCCCATCTTTCATGATGCTGAAGCGCAATGAGATTTACTTCACGGGGACCATATAATTCTTTTGTAATAATTTTTGAAGTATGTATAGGATGGCTTTTTATCTGTTCAAGTTCGGCGTCAGAAAGCCCGCCTTTTTTTTCCGTGATACCTTTGGAAAGACGCAGCATTCCAATGTCATGAAGCAGTGCGCCTGAAACAATGTTATGAATTTTATGATTTTGCAGTTTGAGTTCCTGCGCAGTCATCGCTGAAAGAATTGCTGTATTTATTGAACTTTTCGCAAGCTCATGAATTGTAATTTCTCCGCCTAAAATAAAACCTACAAAAGCATCAGGATGATCATGTAAATCCTGAAGTAAAAGCGTACAGATAGTATCAACCGCACGCATTTCTATATCATCACCCGATTTTAAACCGGCAAAAACGGCATTTATTTTTTCGATTAAGTTTTTATATGCGCGATACGGACCTGAGTTTTGCCTGACATCACTTATGGAAAATCTGATTGCTCCTTTTTTTGATGTTATAACCATTTCTTCCTGCGGAATTTCTGCAAATGAATCCGATTCAGGCTGATTGAGCATATTTGCCAATTCTGCTTCCAAAATTTCCAGCGCATGTATTGCGTCTGTTTTTTCAACTTCATCGATGATCTCTTCAGCTTGTGCTTCAATTTCTACCTGGATGCCTTCTGTTTTAACAGCTTTAATATCCATCGAAGTTAAAAGATCAATATCTTTTTGACGAATGGGAACCAAGGCAGGTACTAAAAGATTCTTACCTTCAGTATAAACCGGTTCTGAAAAAATCATTCCAATGTTAAGATCGCTTGTATTAATTAAATTCATTTTTATCCTCTAAAGGGAGAGTTCCCCATACGAATATCGGCAAAAATAAAAAAAATCTTGAATAGTTCATAGTGAGACATATAATATGACAAAATTGTAGAAAAATAATCCTACTTTGTATTCTTTTTGACAATAAGTTCTTTAATCTTAGCGCCTTTACCGATTTTTTCACGGATGTAGTAAAGTTTCGCGCGTCTTACTTTACCGGGGCGGACAACTTCGACTTTTACGATACGCGGCGAATGAATCGGGAAAACCCTTTCTACACCAACGCCGTAGGAAATCTTGCGTACTGTAAAGGTTTTTCCTACTTTGGAATTTTTCATGGCGATAACAAGACCTTCGTATATCTGAACACGTTCGGTTTTGCCTTCAACTATTTTAAAGTGTACTTTTACAGTATCCCCTACCTTAAATTGATCAACTGTTTCTTTCATTTGTTCTGCTTCAATTGCTTGAATTTCGTTCATCTTGCTCTCCTTACTATTAACTGACTATTTATTGGAAGTAGTCAGGCGGTCTATAATGCCATTTATTTCCTTGTTAAAAATCCCCAGTTCCTTGCCTCGCTGTATCAAATCCGGTCTTTGCTGCAGGGTTTTTTCTACCCTCTTTTCAAGCCGCCAAAGACGTATCTGTTCATGATGCCCGGACAAAAGTATTTCAGGGACTTTCATTGTATCAAAAACTTCAGGGCGTGTAAACTGGGGATACTCCAAAAGCCCCGAAGAATAGCTTTCTTCGTCAAGCGACTGGGTGTTAATAACATTGTCTACAAGGCGGTAAGTAGCGTCAATTACTGCCAAAGCTGCCACTTCGCCTGAAGAAAGGACATAATCGCCAACCGAAATTTCATCATCTACATATCGATCGATGATGCGCTGGTCGATGCCTTCGTACCGCCCGCAGATTAAAATAAGCTCTTTTTCGCAGGCAAGCTCTTTTGCCAATTCCTGGTTAAAAGGTTTTCCTGAGGGTGATAGATAAATAACTCGAGGTTTAGTCTCAAGGATTTCACACGGAGACACGGAGGCACGGAGGTTTAAGATAGATGAAGAATTCTTACTTTGCTTTTCTTCATTCATCTCTGCGCCTTTGCGCCTCTGCGAGAGATTCTTCGCAAAATCAATCGCCTGTTTTAGAGGTTCTGGCAGCATGAGCATACCGGGTCCGCCGCCGTAGGGTGCATCATCGCAGGTTTTGTGTTTGTCTGCCGCGAAATCACGGATATTAATCGCCTGATACTCGATGATTCCCCGTTTAATCGCTTTTGCCATGATGGAATTGGCGAAAAACGCATCAGTGATTTCCGGAAATAGGGTTAATATTTTATATTTCATATAACTCCATAACAAAGTCACTGCGTAAACCCACCCCTTTACGCTCGGTAATAACTCGCTCAAGGGTACGTTTTCCGCAGCGACCTTTCTATTAATCTAATATCCATATACCCTTTAACACAATTTTGCCTCTAGATGGATTTATGTCAGGGAAAAACTCTTTTCGTAAAGGAATGAGTTTCTTTTCGCCGTTGGTAAGTTTTATTTCGACCAGCTCCCCGCCGCCGCCTTCGATAATATCGATTATAATACCAATAATCGAGAATTTATCACACGGAGGCACGGAGGCACGGAGAGAAGAAATTTTATAATTTTCAATTTCGTTATTATCAGCGTAAACTTCCAAGCCTTTTAAATCTTCGATATAAAACTCGCCATTGTTTAAAGGGGTTGCCAAAGACCGATCAACGATGAGTTGTGCACCGTTTAGAGTTTTTGCGGCTTCGGGGGAATTTATACCTTGAAAACGTATAAGTGCAATACCGGAGTTTGAAGTGCTTTCTTCAATTTTTAGAAGTCTTTCTTTACCGTCTTTACTGACAACGACCGATTGCAAGTTTAACAGGTGATCGACTTCGCCTGATAAGGAGCGTACCTTTACAAAACCTTTAACTCCAAAAGGAGAACCGACAATGCCAATAATGAATTTATCAGTCAAGGATTTCAAGTACTGTGTGTTTTCCCGATCTTGCGCTTGCGGCTTGAAGCACTGTTCTGATTGCTTTGGCGATTCTGCCGTGTTTCCCGATTACTTTGCCGATGTCGCCTTCTGCGACTCTCAGTTCAAGAATCGTCGATTTTTCGCCCTCTACTATATTAACCTGCACTTGAGACGGATCATCTACAAGAGACTTCGCCAGGTATTCAATTAAATCTTTTTCCATTGTGTTACCTGTATATTATTTTACGGTTACGTTTTTTTTGTTGAAAATTCTGCGAACTGTATCGCTTACGATTGCGCCTTTTGCAAGCCATGCTTTTGCTTTTGCTTCGTCAAAAACAATCTGTTTATCTTCCGCTTCGATTGGGTGATAATAACCAAGTTCTTCGATGGTTTTGCCGTCTCTTGGCGCCATTTTATCCATTACAACAATACGGTAATAAGGCCGTTTCTTTGTCCCAAATCTTTTGAGCCTGATAGTTGCGCTCATTCTAGTCCTCCTGGTGTTTTCCTGCAATTTATACAAGGTCTGACAAATTGGTATATCACGGCGGCTCAGACAGACCGCTCGTAGGATTAGTGTAGTGATTTTGAGGAAGAATGTCTAGAGTTTCTGTTTTGTAGCTGCGCTTGTTTTGTATATTATTATCTGTTAACATGGTAACTGTACCTTTAAGGAGCTATCAAATGAAAAAAATTACAAGTTTCCAAATCGACCATTTAAGATTATTGCCGGGTGTTTATGTTTCACGTAAAGATATGTACGGAAGCTTTGTAATTACAACATTCGACCTTCGTTTTAAAGAGCCAAATAAAGAGCCGGTATTAGACCAGCCCGCATTACATACAATCGAACATTTATGCGCTACCTTCCTGCGCTCCCATGAAAAATGGAGCGAAAAAATCGTGTATTTTGGTCCGATGGGCTGTCGCACGGGTTTTTACCTGATTCTCGAAGGTGAGTATACTTCTACCGATATTCTTCCATTATTAAAAGAACAGCTTGAATGGATAGAAAAATTTGAAGGCGATATTCCCGGCGCGTCCGCTGTGGAATGCGGCAACTGGCGCGAGCAAAATATCGAAATGGCAAAATTGGAATGTAAAAGATACGCGGCTATTATAAAAAATGCTACGAAAGAGAATCTTGAGTATCCGGGTTAAGAATTAGATTATAATGAAACTGCTATTTTTTCTCGTATCAATTCGCTGATTATTTGAGCAGGAGTTTTGTGGTCGGCTATAGCTTTAGTATTTAGATAATTAGCGGAAACACTGTCAATTGTTACAGTATGAGCAGTTTTTTTGCACTGGGTGAAATATCCTGTTCCGTTAGGACCAGGTTTGGGTGGATTCTTTGTCCATTTTTCGTCAAGTCTTTTCGCTTCTTCGTCAGTCATTTGTGCCATTGTTACTCCTTCAATATAACAAATGGTGATATATATTCCTGCATGGCATTGCATGGAACACATTTACTTTATAATCACTTATAAAATTATACAATACTTCAATAGGATTTGCATTACAATCAAAACCGATTAATAAATATTTATCCCTTGCGTCATCATCATCTGGTTCATCTAATAGAGCATCGTATATAGCTGTATCAAAAGCCCGATAAATATCCGCTTCGTTTACTTTATGAGTAAATGCGGCAGGATTAAACTCGATGACAAAATCCATTTTTTTATTATATTACATTTTATCTCTATATTATATGATAACACGTAACTTACGTATCAGCAAGAGTATTTTATTCTAATTTCTATCGATATTCCCTAATCTTCAATTATTTAGTACAATACAGCCATGTCAGAATTAACAGAATATTGTCCTGCAGAGCAGTACTCAGGCAAAGCAACGATGGAAAAAATCACCTCGCTGGCAAAGAGACGGGGTTTTGTTTTTCAATCATCGGAAATTTACGGAGGTCAAAGCGGAGCGTGGGATTACGGACCGCTTGGCATTGAATTAAAAAACCGCATTCAAGCGAGATGGTGGAAGGAAATGACCCGTCTCCACGACAATATCGTGGGGTTGGATGCCGCTATTTTAATGCACCCGCGCACATGGGAAGCATCCGGGCACGTCGAAAACTTTACAGACCCGCTGGTCGATTGTAAAAAGTGCAAATCCCGATTTCGCGCGGACATGATCCCCGAAGAAAACCTGAAGGCAAAAAAATGCCCCGACTGCGGCGGCGAACTTACGGATACCCGCAAATTCAATCTGATGTTTAAAAGTAATATCGGCGCTGCCGAAGATACCGCAAGCACCATTTACCTGCGCCCGGAAACCGCGCAGGGCATTTATGTTAACTATAAAAATATCATTCAATCCAATCGCATGAAAATACCGTTTGGTATCGCGCAGGTTGGCAAAGCGTTCCGCAACGAAATTGTTACCAAAAACTTTATTTTCCGCACCTGCGAATTTGAGCAGATGGAAATGCAGTACTTTGTAAAACCGGGCACTGATGAAGAATGGTTTAACGAATGGAAAAAACAACGCTGGGCGTATTACGAAAAACTCGGCGTAAAAATGGATCATCTGCGCTGGCATCAGCACGATGCTGACGAACTTGCACATTATGCAAAAGACGCCTACGACATCCAGTACCTTTTCCCAATGGGCTGGCGAGAACTTGAAGGCGTACACAACCGCACCGATTACGATCTTAGCCGCCACAGCGAATTCTCCGGCAAAGATATGCAATACATCGATCAGGATAATAATAACGAACGTTACATCCCGTACATCATCGAAACTTCGGCGGGCCTTACACGTAACTTACTGATGATTCTCTGCGACGCATACGATGAAGAACAAGTCGCCGACAAAGGCAATGATGATGATTGGCGTACGGTGTTACGTTTCCATCCGGACATTGCGCCGATTACAGTTGCGATTTTACCATTGATGAAAAAAGACGGGCTTGCAGAACTCGCGCAGGAAATCCGCACAGAGCTGCAGGATGATTACGCCACCGATTATGATCAATCGGGAGCGATTGGGCGGCGTTACCGCAGGCAGGATGAAGCGGGCACTCCTTTCTGTGTCACAGTGGATTATCAGTCGAAAGAAGATGGAACTGTAACACTTCGCTTCCGTGACTCTATGGAGCAAGTGCGTATACCACGTGCCGAACTTGCGAAAAAATTACAACAAAAGATTAAAAATTATAGAAGAGTGAAATAAAACGAAAAGATTTCGCACGGAGGCACAAAGGCACAGAGAACACAAAGGAATTATTTAATTCTTTATATCTAGTATTGATATATAGAAAGCTTAGAGATATAACAAAAGGATTTCGAACTGAAACTCCGTGTCTCCGTGTCTCCGTGTGAAAATATTCGAAATATGTTTTTAACCGTTTGTCTTAATCCCACTTTACAAAAAACTCTGCAATTTTCTTCGGTAACATCAGGTGCTGTTAACCGCACAAACGAACACCGCCTTGATGTAAGCGGCAAGGGCATAAATGTAACAAGAGTACTTACACAGCTTGGAAAAAAAGCCGTGCATTTAACACAGCTTGGCGGTGATATGCGCCCATTATTTCTTTCGTTATGCGAGCAAGACAATCTTGATGTCCAATGGGTAGAAAGTAACAGTCAAATCCGTTTTTGTTATACATTATTAAACGCAAGCGATCAGAGCGTAACAGAACTTGTCGAAGAATCGCAAGCTGTCGCAGCCGGCACAGAAGAACGGCTAATGGAAAAGTTTAACTTAAATGGTGTCAGTCACCTTGTGGTTTCCGGCAAAAACGCTGCGGGTTTTTCTGACAATGTAATTCCCTACATGGTACAAAAAGCAAAGGAAAAAGGATTGTTTGTTATTCTTGATATCAGAGGGAATGATTTAATTAACAGTTTAAAATACGAACCTGATGTGATAAAACCGAACATGGATGAATTTATCGCGACGTTCGGGATTGGAACAAATGATCCGCAAAAATTACGCGGATTAATTTTGGAAATTGCTCAGAAACATAATTGCCGTATAATTCTTACCAACGGCGATAAGAAGATATTAGCCGCTGAAAAAGAAAATTTTTACGAGATCGAAGTTCCAAAAGTAAAAGCTGTAAACACAATCGGCTGCGGAGACGCTTTTACGGCAGGGCTCGCTTGTGCACTTGAAAACGGAGCGGATTTTAAAGCGGCGATAAACGAAGGAATGTGTTGCGGGGCTTTAAATGCGGGTTTAATAAGACCTGGTGTTATTTACTAAGATGTGCTGTTTTAAACGCAATACCCGCAGCTTCATTAAATTCGCTGTGCAATAAATGAACGGCGATATTATCAAGGGCTGTATCGATATTAGGCGGCCATAATTTTTCTTTTACTTCTTTTAATATAGCTTTCGCAGATTTTTTATCAAACGCTTCGCATGATATTTTTAATTCCGTTAATTTTTCACGCAGATAAATAAAATCATCATCTGACAACACCACATTATTATCAATTTCCGCAGGTTTATATTTTTCTATTAAGGATTTTAACGAATCAATAAACGTTTGAGTATTATTTGTAATTAAAGAGAAGTTCCGATCCTTACCCGCAAGTTCCAGTTTAAATGCGATACTGGACAATTCTTTTTCATTTACATTGGCTAAAGCGCTTTTCATTCCATGTACGGTGATAATATACAAATACACTTCGTCATCGGCAAGATTATCGATTTTTGTGTTTAGGTTTTCCAATACATTAACGGCATTTTTTGCGTCTCTTACAAAAGATTTAATAATATCAGACGAGTTTGTTTTACTTGAATCGTCTCCTTTAAATTTTCCTTCTCTCTGTTCATTTCTTGCGGCTTCTACAACTTCGCGCGGTTTTTTGTTTCGTATAAATTCATTCAGTAAAAGATTTAATTCACGCGAATCAATCGGTTTGGAAATAAAACCGTCAAAACCGTTTTGTAAAAACATCTCCTCCCGTCCAATTAAAGCATTGGCGGTCAGGGCGACTATGTTATGCGTATATCCCATTTCGCGAATATATTTTACTGTTTCGATGCCGTCCATTTTCGGCATCATGTGATCCATAAAAACAATGTCGTATACCTTGCCGCTTTTAATTAAATCGATACATTCAAATCCGCTTGATGCCGTATCAATTTTTAATCCGTAAGGAGCGAGCATTCCTTTTGCGACAAAAATATTCGACTCAACATCATCAACAACAAGAACGCTGCCGTACGGCATGTATTCACGCAGAAACTGCGTCTTTTTTGTAATCGCGGAGCTTTGAAAATTAAATTTTCTCAGGTTTTCTGCCAAATCAGATCCGCACACGGCTGTTCCTGCCCGTTTTTGCGGAATATACACGGTAAACACAGAACCCTTGCCAATTTCGCTTTCTACAGTAATTTTTCCGTTCATTAAACCGACAAGACGGTTTGTTATGCTCATACCCAAACCTGTCCCAACAGTTGTGCGGTTTGCTTCAATGTTAAACCGTGTGTATTCGTCAAAAAGTTTATCAACTTGATCACTTGTCATGCCTTGCCCCGTATCGCTGATACGGAAGACAATTGTTATATTGTCATTATCGATATCTTCATGAAATACAGAAAATTCTACATTTCCTTCATTCGTATATTTAAAAGCATTGGAAAGAACGTTATTTAACACCTGTTTAATGCGAAGTTCATCACCTATCATTTCGATGGGTGTATTAACATTTACGTTAAGATTAAATTCGATAGGTTTACTTTCATAGCGCAATCGGATTAATTGAGCGGTATCATTTACAAGACTTGGAATATCATATTTTACGGGAACCAATTCCAGTTTACCAGCTTCAATTTTTGACAAATCAAGAATGTCATTGATAATATTTAAAAGTAATTCACCGGATTCATAAATTTTTTGGAACGCTTCTTCTGTCCGTGAAGAAAGAATTTCATCCCTCAATTGAATTTCTGTAATACCCAAAATCGCGTTCATCGGCGTGCGTATTTCATGGCTCATAACGGCAAGAAATGCGCTTTTATAACGGCTGCTGTGTTCGGCAAAATCTTTTGCGGCAATTAATTCTGTCATGTCTACTGAGTGCTGAATGTGAACTGTTTTATTATTTGACCAGTTTATGTACCTGTCCACATTGCGGTAAATGTGATTTGTTAATGGGCTGTGTTCTTCCCAGGTAATAATTTTTTGCGGATCTTCGTTTAGCTGAAAACATGGGCAAAAATCACATCTTTGATCCAAATCTTTTTGCAAAACTTTATAACAAAGCTGCCCGACGCAATCGTCACCAATGCCGTAATGCCGCTTCATGGTATCATTCATAAAAAGAATTTCTGCAGTTTCAGGATCGGTAACATAAATCATTGTATCAAGCCCGTTCATAATATTGCCGACATTGGTGAGCATATTTTTTTCTGTTATCGCTTTACGCGCGATTTCATCGGCATCATGGATTTCATTCATCATGCCTTCAAGCTGACGTTCGACAATCTTTGAAACAAACCTTGCGATCAATATACAGGCTGTCGCCACAACAAGTGTTATCAATATACCGCTTATTATAAAAATCAAAATCTTATTTGTTTCTTCTTTTGTGTAATACGCTTTGCTTAACATTCCGACAACTTCGTCATCCGCGCCGAAAACGGGAAAATATATCGCGATAGCGTTTCTGTTTAAAAGCTGCACTTCTCCGATGTAAGATTCTCCTGAAAGCACAATATCACTGATACCTTCGGGCGCTTTTAATCCGAGCGCATAGGTTCCGTCATCATTTAAAAGTGTTGTAGCAATCCGCTCATCATTCAAAAAAACCGCAAACTCACACTCGGTTATTCTTTTTATTCTAAAGGTAAATTCCTGATCGTCTAATCTGAACCCCAGTGACACAACACCGATTAAATTCATATCGGTATCGTAAATAGGCGCTCCTGCATACGCGCCAAGACGAATGGTAACACCCTGCGCTACATACGATTCGCTATTGCCGTCAAGCGCTTCTTTTACATGAGGCAGATGAGTAAGACTGTCGCCGTAAATATACGGTTCGTGTGTTCGGATTAAAACCGTTCCGTCACTGTCAAGAATTGTGCAATAATCGATTTTCGCGAGTATTTGCAGCGCCCTTGATGTGTTAAGGATTTTTTCGCGGTCGTTATCCTGCATCGCTTCTATTAAATCGGGATTGATTGCCATCCCAAGAGCGGCGATAAGAGCGTTTGTTTTTAAATTATCAATTTCACTTTCTGCGACCATAGCGGCAACATTGATTTTATTGTACATCGCATTATTCAATTCCCTGCTGAAAAGAAGGATGGAAGAGACAAGAACGACTATACAGCAGCCAATAGTTAACGAAACCATTGGAATTAATATTTTTTTCCTGATATTCATAATTTTGTCCAAATAATATTAATAAATTATAATAAATAATCGGCACTTGTTCAATATTAGGTATTACATTATAGTAAAAATATGCCAAACACGCTGGAATCAACATTAAAATCTCTCAAACAGGCTCAGGTGAAACTTGCGGCGCAAAACCGTTCCATTAAAGATGGAACACTTCGCGCTGTCGCAATAGAAATCGATAAAAACCGAAAATCCATATTAGAAGCAAATGCGCTTGATGTTGAAAAGGCTCGCAATGGCGGCATGAAAGAAAGCCTTGTTGACCGCTTACTTTTAAATGACAAACGCATTGATGGCATGATCGAGGGGATCGAAATTATAATCAGGCAGGAAGACCCAATCGGCAAAGTGCAAACTGGCTGGACACTGCCAAACGGTTTACAAATTGAAAAAATGACAGTTCCTATCGGGGTAGTTGCAATTATTTACGAATCACGCCCAAATGTTACAGTAGACTGCGCAGCCCTAGCTTACAAAGCCGGCTGCTCGATACTTTTGCGCGGCTCTTCTTCTGCGCTCAATTCTAACAAAGAACTGGTAAAAATTATCAAGGCGGGACTGGCAAATGGCGGCGGAATCTCTGACGCTGTAGCTCTCGCGGATTCCGGCAGCAGAGACGAAGTTGATGTGATACTAAAAGCCCGTGATTACATAGACGCTGTTCTTCCAAGAGGCGGACATGAATTGATCCGCCGTGTTGTAGAAAACGCCCGTGTTCCTGTTATCGAAACAGGAGAGGGTAACTGTCACATTTATGTTGAACCGTCGTTCACAGAAACAGAAACGGGTATCGAAAAAGCGATAGAAATTATATTAAACGCAAAACTGCAAAAGCCGGGTGTGTGTAACGCAGTGGAAACAGTTCTTGTACACAAAGACGCTCTCGATTCTTTAATGTCTAAACTTGCGGTTTCACTTGCGGGTAAATGCGAATTACGTTGTGACAGCGTTTCTAAAAAGGCGATTGGAAAAACACCCGACAGTTTAATTTTAAAAGACACGGCTGAAGAAGACTGGGGGACAGAATTCCTTGATAATATCCTCGCTGTAAAAACAGTTTTATCCTGCGATGAAGCAATCGAACACATTAACTTTTACGGGACAAAACATTCAGAAGCGATTTTAACAAACGATTTAAAATCGGCGCAAAAATTCAAAGCGCAAGTTGACGCTGCCTGTGTTTATGTTAACGCGTCGACTCGTTTCACAGACGGCGGCGAGTTTGGCTTTGGAGCGGAACTTGGAATAAGCACACAAAAGTTTCACGCGAGAGGTCCTATGGGGCTTGATGCGCTTACAACAATAAAGTACCTTATAACAGGCGAAGGGCAAATACGCATCTAAAGGAAGGCTTTCTTTTGATAACACAACTAATAAAAGACGCGAGAAAAATAATAATTAAATTCGGCTCTAACACACTTGCGGGAAAAGACGGCAAAATCAATTTTGATTTTCTTTGCGAATTTGCAGATCAGGCAGCAGCGTTTATGAAAAACGGCAAACAGATTGTTATTGTTTCTTCGGGAGCGCAGGTAGCAGGTCTTTCCACGATGGACAAATGGGCGCGCAAAAAAGACATTCATTACAGACAAGCGTTATGCGCAGTAGGACAGGTGCAGCTAATGGACGCGTGGCGGCGCGCCTTTGAGCAGCATAATTTTCACATTGCGCAAATATTATTAACACGCGAAGATTTTAACGATCCAAACAGAACTTTAAATATGCGAAACACTCTTTTTACTTTGATAGATGAAGGCGTCATCCCGATAATTAACGAAAACGATACAGTCTCTGTAGAAGAAATAAAAATCGGCGACAACGATACACTGGCGGCACGCTCCGCCATTTTATGGAGCGCAGACCTTTTAATTTTATTCAGTGACATCGACGGTTTATACGATAAAAACCCGAAAGAATTCCCGCAGGCGACTTTGGTCGAAGAAGTAAAAGACCTGGAAGCCATAAGGAAAAATATCACGATAGGGGATACAAACAGTTTCGGCACTGGCGGCATAGCTACAAAACTTGACGCCGCGCAGCTTGCGATCTCCTACGGTATTTCTACGATTTTAGCCCACGGAGGAAAACCGCGTTGTTTTGAAAACCTGGCGCAAGGTAATCAAAAGGGTACAGTTTTTTTAGCGTAGGGTTTTTGAGATTATTTCACAAATGGACATATAATCACTGTGAAATCAAAATAAATAACGTGTACTGTATCTTGTTTTAATATTAAGCTATATGATAAAATTCAATTCAGATGAATATATAATTAAAAACTTATTATTTTGGAGGTTGTTATGTTGGTTGTTACAGGAATATTTGAAAATGAACGATTTATCCCTGATAATCCTATATCAATTCCGCAAAAGAAAAAAGTGATCGTAACAATAGAAGAAAAACCTGATTTAGAAACAAAAACGGTTAACAGATGGCGAGAAATCGGTGAAGCGATTTTAAGCTGTGATGAAGAATTAACAGGTAACCCGCAATCTATTCAATTTAGATCAATTGCTGATATGGAAGCATTATAATGAAATATGCCCTTGATACAAATATAGTTTCATACTACTTAAAAGGCAATAAAACCATCGTTGATCGGGTTTCCACAGAAACAGATAATGAAAATTTTATCATAATTCCACCGATTGTATATTTTGAAATAAAACGATGGTTATTAGCTATCAATGCTGTTAAAAGAATGGCGCATTTTGAAATGATGTGTTCTCTATCTGGTATCAATTCGATTGGAAAAGAAATTTTAGAAACAGCTTCAGTAATTTATGCTAACTTGCAAAAAAAGGGTATTACGATAGGGGATAATGATATTTTAATTGCATCATTTTGTATATATCACGACTTAACTCTTGTTACCAACAATCAAAAACATTTTGACTATATAACAGATTTAAAAACAGAAAACTGGCTGTAATATTACAAGTAGACGATATGCGAAAAAATAATAAAGAGGCAATGACGTATACCCCTTTTCGGCTAAATGGCAGAATATGGATATAAGACTTTATAGCTCATCCATCGCTCACGTTATGATTCAATGTTTACTACAAAATATATTTTAAAAAAATTAAGAGCGATGGATTACCTTACACAACTGCCTTGATCACAGCCATAGACGCCTCAAGGGGAATAAACGTCTTTGCCTGATTAAGTATTCCGTAAAATATCATCAATTTCTTTTTCAAGATATAAAAAAATATATTGACAAAATATTATTTAAATGTTTATTTTTATAATAGGAGATTTATAATGGGCGTAGAATTATCATTAATAATTGTTCTTTGTTTACTAGGACTTATATTTGGTGGTATATGTATTTATATGTTTATTAAAATATATAATACTGATTATTATAAGAATAAATTAAAAAATAATATTTCTGATTTATACCGAATGAATTCTTTTGGAAATCTTATTTTAATACAATTTTTCTATTTGGCAATAAAGAACAAGAACATTAAAGATATAATTATTGGAATAATATTTTTCATTATTTTATTTATACTAATTATTACTGTAATAAATATAATGAAAATTACTTAGTATAAAATATTATTATATTATAAATATTGGAGAAATAAAAATGAAAGGTATTATGAAATATTTTTTAATTGATATGGCAATATCCTTAATTGCAAGTATCATATTAATTATTTTTTTGAAAGGAAATATAAAGGGAAATCTATACTTAGTTGCAATACTATTTGGAATAAAAATGATAATTATTTTATTTTTATTATTTTTAAATTATATTTTATTTAAAATATTAAAAATTGAAGTATACAGTATTATTAATATATGTTTTTTAATTGCTTCAATAATATTATTTTTAATTGTTTTAGTAAGTATTTTTAATGTTATGTATAATGAATTTTATAATAGTGGAGATATTCTAGGTTATATTGTTGGAAGTTCAATAGTAATAATTCCATTTTCTACTATAATTATAAATAACTTATATATTAAAAATAATATTCTAAAAAATATGTAAAATAGGTATGAAAAGACAAACT
>WQYB01000030.1 GCA_009781475.1 Treponema sp. | reverse complement strand
TATTAACAAATATTCGGACATCCAATTTTTTGAATTCCTCCAAATTCCACACGTGTGGAATTTTAGTAAATTTTCACCATAAAAAAGGCTGCCCAAGAATTACTTCTCGGACAACCCCTTTTTAAGAGCTATGGATTATCTTACACAACTGTTTATAACGCAGCCATATTTCGCTGTCAATTCTTTTCGCCACTCGCCTTATAAATATTATTTCAAATGACAGTCACCCAAACCGGCAACTGTCACCAAAATCTTATTATTGTGATGCTCGTCTAACCCAAAAATACACTGTAGTAGTCCGTCCGCTATTTTGAAACCATCCTGTTCTTATACCAAGCTCTTGAAGTTTTGGAATAATGTCATTATTTATAAAATTTAAATAAGCAGTAGAGGGGTTAGAATCTACACTTCTCAGCTTTTGTCTTACCTCATCAATTGATATACCACTATCTTTACTTCGCAAAGTGCTTCCCCTTGCCGATCTCATAAGAAAATAATCATCTTCTATTGAGCCTATATTATTTCTATCATTATTCACAATAGTAGTAAAAGTAGCGTTAGAAATATCCCAAATTTCCAGGTAATACCTTGCTTGCTGTCCGAACGAATTAAATACAATTAATGTTGCTAGTAAAATAAAAAACACTGTCTTTTTCATAAAACTTCCTTTATAAAATTATTTTCCCACGTAAGACTAAAATACCCCATAATGAGAAAAGATACAACTATTACGTACCTGCCTGATTGAATGTCTAAATTTCTGCCATTCGGAGCTGGGCGGGGTTTTTTTATACACACGCTATTTGGCGCAAAAAATTTCATAAAGTCTTTCTAGATCTTCCATCGAATAATAATCAATATGAATGCGTCCTTTGTTAAGATCTCCCTCTATTACAACTTTGGTTCCAAGCCTTTCTATAAACTTTTCTTCCATGGCATCTACTTCGGGCGGACGCTTTGATCCTTTAGCGCCGCTTTTGCCTGCGGCATTTTTCTTGCCGCCTTCTTCGGATGCGTTTAAAACAGCTGCGCGTTTTTCGGCTTCTCTTACGGAAACATCACTTGAAAGAATTTCACGGAATAATTTTTCTCTTGATTTTGTATTTGTAACAGAAAGTAAAGCCCTTGCATGCCCGGAGCTGATTTTTCCATCTTCTATATTTTTTTGAATTTCTACAGGCAGTTTTAAAAGACGCAATGCGTTGGCAACAGTCGATCTGTTTTTTCCCATGCGCAGCGCAAGCTCGTCCTGCGAAAGGTTTGAAAAATCCATAAGGTTTTTATAGGCTGCCGCTTCTTCTATCGGGTTTAAATCGGTACGCTGGATATTTTCGATTAAAGAAACTTCCAGGCGTTTTTGATCGGTATAATCACGGATAATTACAGGAACTGCCGTAAGACTGGCTAATCTTGCCGCTCTTGTTCTGCGCTCCCCTGCGATTATTATGTATGTGCCATCCCCCGCATTTGCCGCGATAATCGGCTGAATTATTCCGTATGTTTTTATCGATTCTGCAAGTTCCTGAAGTTCTGTTTCATTAAAATTTTTACGGGGCTGACCGGGATTAGGAACTAATTTTTCAACAGGCAGATGTACAATATCGCCAGTTTTATTTTTTGCTGAAGAAAGAGTTACCGGTTTAGAATCAATTTCTGTTTCAATTCCGGTTCGGTTATATGCGCTTTGATTGCCGTCATCATTATTATCCAATAAGGCATTAAGCCCTCTTCCAAGACCGATTCTGCGAGCCATTTATATTTCTCCTTTAAACATCTTTGGAAGAAAGATTTCTGCGAAGTACTTCCTGAGCAAGCGCATGGTATGCTCTAGCCCCCGGGCACTGCGGATCATATAAAGATATAGGCATTCCAAAAGAAGGCGCTTCAGAAAGACGGATGTTGCGCGGGATGATCGTATTTAAAACTGTTTCCTTGTAATGGGCGCTTACCTGTTTTATTACATCATTTGCAAGGCGAGTTCTGGGGTCGTACATCGTAAAGAAAATACCGCCGATTTTAAGCGACGGGTTTAATCCCTTTTGCACTTCTTTTGCTGTTACCAAAAGCTGCTGAAGCCCTTCCATTGCAAAGTACTCACACTGCATCGGAATTAATACAGAGTCAGCAGCAGCAAGTCCGTTCATCGTAAGCTGACCCAAAGACGGAGGACAGTCTATTAAAATATAATTGTATTTTTCTTTAAGCGGAGCCAGAGTTTTTTTAAGGAAAAAATGACGTTCTTTTTGATCGACTAATTCAACAGCCGCTCCTGATAGATCCTGACTTGCAGGAATTACATCAAGGTTTTTTACAGCGGTTTTTTTAATAGCTTCATTTGACGAAGCAGCTCCTGAAAGCAGCTCATAAATACCCGGTGTAGGCAGGTTAATACCTATACCGCTTGTCAGATTTGCCTGAGCGTCAAAATCAACTAAAAGAACGGATTTCCCGGCTTCAGCAAGGTATGCTCCAATATTGATAGCCGAGGTCGTTTTGCCAACACCACCCTTTTGATTTACAAAAACACAAATTGCTCCCATATTAATAATGTAACAAATAAGGAAAAGTCAGGCAATAGCGGAGGGAATAGTTAGAATATAATAAACAGCCTCGAATGGCAAAATTTAAAGAATTATGGTATAATAACCCTTATGAGAGCTATTTTTATACCACTTATTATTTTATTAATATATGGCGGTGTTTCTGCACAAAATCGGAATTCCCTTGATTTCCTCGTAAGCGGCGAATATGCGTTTTATTTGGATACAAGAGGTGAAAATACATTTTACAGGGGATACATGTATTTTACTGCGGAAGAAAACCAAAGGATCGTCTTTGTCCGAAGCGTTAACGCAAATACAGGTTATGAAGAACGTTTTGTATTTACTGTTGATGATGACGAAAACGGCTTTCCCACAGTAATTACAGATTTGCAGGGGCAATATTCCGACATTGAATGCCGGCAGGCTTTACCGGATTTTTTAAACTTTACAACATTATTTATACAGACAAGAAACAATTATCAATTGCAAAGAAATATAGAAGATAGATGGGATAATTATACGCTGGTTTTCAGTTTTAATAAAATTCTGCCGTTTTTCGCCTTTTATGATATCAAAATAAAAAACAATAATGAAAGTAAATATAAATTACTGTACGGCGGTTTCCTTGATCCCGGCACTTTAAACGCTTTTTTTGAAATGAACCCCGATAACAGGCAAACAACAACTGTAACAAGACAAGTACCTGATATTCCGCGAAGAAACTCAAGAACAGTTGAACAAAACGGCGTTAGAATTACACTTGATGATAATTGGCAGTTTAATGACAATTCTGAACTACCCGGTTACTGGCTTTCTCTTGATACTATAAGAGATTCTCAAATAGCAATAGAAAGAACAAATCTGCGTACTATTCCCATCCTGACAAGAGAGAATTATTTTATGTTATATAAATTCCTTATTCTTGAATCCGGCAGAAGAATAGAAATGGATACTCTTTCTTTTTCACAAACACGCATGGGTTACCAGTTGGAATATTATATCGTTGAAAGAAATCAACGAAATTATACAAGACAGGTACTGACATTAAATAGGGATGATCTTATAATAATTAATTTTTCAACATTTGCAGATATTTATGATAAAAATAAAAATTATTACAACAGAATATTCAATTCAATTACGGTAAACAGATAAAGGAGCGCGTTAAATGAGCAATACTGAACAACTGCAGGATATTCCCATAAGCACGGTGGATTCTCCGTCTGTCGTTTTGGAACTTATCCATCAACTTAAAATAAAGGATGTAATGACTTCCACTTTACTTACAGGAGAAAAAAGCCAGACCATGAGGCATATTCAGGCTTTAATGCGCGAAAATAAAATTACAGGTGTTCCGATAGTGGAAGGAAGACAATTGGTAGGTCTTGTATCAACAGAGGATATTATCAACGCTCTTGATAAGGGTTATATTGATTCATTGGTAGGAGAAAAGATGACAAAAAATGTTATCCATTTACAGGATGACATGCCGCTTTCTTTTGCCATCACCTACTTAAATAAATACAGGTATGGAAGGTTTCCTGTTTTAAATAAAGACAACGAAATAGTCGGCATTCTAACATCAACTGATGTTATAAGGAATTTATTAATAGAAATGAATCGCGAGGTACTCAGACTGGAAAAATTGCAAAAAAGCGCAAACGAAGCGGTTCCATCAACATTTTCAGAAATGGAATTTGCGACAGCGCATTATAATTTTGAGCTTGCAGGAAGAGCGTCAACAGAAATTAAAAAAGCGCTCAAGCAGCGCAACTTCGATCCAAAACTTATAAGGCGTGTTGCTATTGCATGTTACGAATTAGAAATAAACCAGGTTGTCCATTCCAACGGCGGTATAATGCGCTGTTCTATATTACCGGACAAAGTAATTATTACAGCGGCTGATACGGGTCCCGGAATTGCCGATGTTAACCAGGCGTTAAAGGAAGGTTACTCTACCGCGAATGAATATATCCGTTCATTGGGTTTTGGCGCGGGAATGGGACTTGCAAACACAAAACGTGTCTCTGATGATTTTTCTATCAATTCAGCGCTTGGAACAGGTACTACCGTTCGCTCTGTAGTATTTGTAAATTCCACAAAAGACGAAAATTAATCCTAAGGAGCATGTGTGAAAATTACAGAAGTAGCTGCATCCCTTGGAGCGGAAATTTGCCAAAGCGAGTTTGATGATACGCAAGTGACAGGCGCTTACACATCGGATCTGCTTTCCGATGTAATGGCGCACGCCAAAGACGGCGGAGCGCTTATTACAATACAGGCTCACAAAAACACTGTAGCGGTTTCGTCGCTTGTAAATATTTCTGTAATAATAATTTGCAATTCGCGCCCGCTGCCCGATGACATGCTGGAAGCTGCAAAAGACGAAGGCATCGCTGTTATTCGCACAAAGGAAAATCAATTTACCGTTTCCGGTAAATTGTGGGAACTGTTTAAAACCGCTTCATCTTGAGGTTATATGCTTGCGGATCTTCATAACCACTCCTGTCTTTCTCCCTGCGGTTCTTTGGAACTTTCACCAAGATGTCTTTTGGAACTGGGAGCCGCAAGAGGTTTAAAATTGATGGCTCTAACTGATCACAATTCAAGTTTAAACTGCCCTGCGTTTGCTAAATTAAGCTCACATTACGGCATCATCCCGATTTTTGGAATGGAAGCGACAACAACCGAAGAAGTCCATATCCTTTGCCTGTTTACAAACCTTGATGCTTGTATGGCTTTTAATGAATACGCCTATTCCATTCTTACTCCATTTTTAAATAACCCCGAAAAAACAGGCGATCAAGTTTATGTAGATGAAGAAGATAATATCGAAGGTGAGGTTGAATATTATTTGATAAATCCCCTGGATCTTTCTCTTGATAATATAGGTGCTAAGGTTAGTGAATATAACGGCATCGTCATTCCTGCTCATGTAGATAGGCCTGCTTTTTCAATGACCAGCCAATTAGGCATTGTAGTAGACGGTCCTTGGACTGCGATTGAATGTGTGCGCATTCCGCCGGCTGCAAACGGCTTGCCCCTCAATACATTTAACTACCCTTTAACTACATCATCTGACGCACATTTTTGCGAACATGTAGGACGCCGTCCTTTTGAACTTGATATCACTTTGGAAGAACTGCTTTGCAGTAATACTGGAGCCGGCGGATACACCGAAGCTAACATGGAAGTTTTAAAACAGGCGCTTGGCAGAAGACCGCGTTGTTAAAAATCAATTAAAATAAGGATCAAAATCGTTATAATCAACCCATTGCCCGTTTTCAAAAAATCTGCCTTTTTTTTCATGATCAATAAATGAAATAAAACCTGATTCATTTACAGAAAATATATAATCTTCACGGTTTAAATGTCCGGTTCCTGATAATGTAATTATTACTTCATTACCGATTTTTTCAAACGAACACCAATTAAAAAAATATCCTCTGTAACCAAATTCATTTTCATCCGAGCTTAAACTGTCTCCAATAATTATTCTTTCATTATTAATATAAATTATTACATCTTTTCTTGTATCAAGGTGAAAATTTGCAGCAGCAGCAGAAATACGATAATGAAAATAATCATTTATCCCATTTCCGCCAATATCACAAATTAATGTTTTTATTGCTATATTTGCGCCGAATATATAACCTTCAATATTGTTATAATTAATTTTATACCAACATGATGTAGTATCATCAATTTTTTGCTGATTATGCACATTTTCGATGACTAATATTTTTTCATGAATATTTATATTCCCTATTTTATTTGATTCAAAATTGGGATGGTCATAAATAAATGTATCGGATAATAAATAATATTCACCGGGTTTAAAAATCCAGCTAAAATGCCATAATTCATTCGAATAATCATTTTTTTCAATTTCATTTGTTTTACAGTCAAAAAATAAACAAATAACAATTAAAAATAATATATGAAAGTTTTTCACTACCGTATTTTATTATAAGGATATTACTATGTCAATAATTTTAGTATTTTATACTTATTGACAGCGATACATTGATTGATTTGGACAATTGATAATGCAGTAAAAGCGGAAAAAAAAGAAGATAAAATCGTAAAAATCACCGATAATGATAATAATGAAGGTATTCTTTTTTATTTTTTTAATCACAACCGCTTCCAGTCTTTTTGCCGCTCCTTTGGAAGGCGGTTATGCTTTAGCTCCAAGACCTACGGCATCTGCAGAAGAAAAAGCTCAAGCCTATATGAACGCAAGGTTACTGGTAATCGAAGCGGCAAGGAAATACGAAGGCACTCCATATCGCTACGGAGGATTATCAACAAGCGGCTTAGACTGTTCAGGGTTACTTGTCCTTAGTTTCAGAGATGCGCTGAATGTATCAATTCCCCGGTCTGCATCTGGTCTTTACACATGGGTTGTTAGAATACCTATAGAAAGAGCGCAGCCCGGCGATTTTGTGTTTTTTAGAACTGCAAACAATAACAATATAACCCATGTCGGTTTATATCTTGGAAACCGCCGATTTATTCACGCTGCTTCCGAAGGATCAGTTACAGGTGTAATCTATTCAAGTCTTGATGAACAATATTACGTTCGTACCTTTGCCGGTGCTGGCAGAGCTTTTCCTGAAGCACCCGCAGGGTTTACAGCCAATTCATCAACAGGAAGCGGCAATCAGGGTAACAGGCAAGTTAATACCGGCACTCAAGGCAGCGGCGGAAATAATTCAAGTGATTTTCGGCTTGTTGTAGGCGCTGCGTTCGCTCCAACCTTTAATAGTTTTAAAGAGAGTAATAATATAATCCGCGGTTTTACCTCTCAGCTTTGCTTTGGGGCAGAAACATCTTCTTCCGGTTTACAATTTTCATTTGGTATTGAAGTAAGACCTGAATATGACGGCTCCCTTGGGGTTTTCCGTTTACCTGTAACATTATCATTAGGCATTTATGACAAATACAGAATCTTTGCAGGTCCTGTATTAAGTTTTGGCGATGCCTCCCTTTCTGTTAACGGTGAAAAACGGGAATATACAGGCGGAACAAGCTGGCTTGGAATTGTCGGTGTTTCTTATGAACCTTTTACTTTCAGGATAAAAGGAAATTCGTTTTCTCCTTATATTGAAGCTGCATGGCAATCTTATTATCCTGTGGAATCTGATTTTATATTTGCCGCGGATTTTTCAGCAAGTTTCAGGGTATCTGCAGGGTTAAAGTGGAAAATTCAAATTTGGTAATAAATTAATAGTAGCTATCATTACCGCTTGCCGTTATCGCTTTACCCTCCCCCTTAAAAATAGTATAATGACAAAATGAGCACAAATAACGATTACTCTGCGCAAAATATTACCGTATTAAAAGGTCTTGAAGCTGTCCGTATGCGCCCCGGAATGTACATAGGTACTACCGGCATTGACGGTCTTCATCACCTTGTTTTTGAGGTTGTAGATAACTCTGTTGACGAAGCCATGCAGGGCTTTTGTTCCAATATTCTCGTGGTTCTTGAAGGCAACGATATAGTCCGTGTCGAGGACAACGGCAGAGGCATTCCGATAGATATTCACCCGACAGAAAAAGTCAGCGCTCTTGAGCTTGTCATGACAAAATTGCACGCAGGCGGAAAGTTCGATAAAAAGTCGTACAAGGTTTCAGGCGGTTTGCATGGTGTTGGCGTTTCTGTCGTTAACGCGCTTTCGGAGTGGTGCGAGGCTTATGTTCATATTGATGGAAAAATCCACACACAGCGTTATAAAGTAGGTATCGCTCAAGGTCCTGCCAAGGAAATTGAACCTAACGGGCTTCCTTATTCATATTCACCGGGCAGAACCGGCACTGTTATCCGGTGGAAAGCTGACCCAACGGTCTTTGAAACTACAACTCACAGCTACGACGCTCTTTCCAACCGTTTACGCGAGCTTGCATTCCTTAACAAGGGTTTAAAAATAACGATACGTGACGAACGTCTTTCAACGCCAAAACATCACGATTTTATGTTTGAAGGCGGCGTAAAAAGTTTTGTCGAATACTTAAACGAAAATAAAACTGTTTTATATAAAGAGCCTGTTTATATCGAAGGTTCGCGTGAAGACGGCACTGGCGGTGATGTAGAAATTGAATGTGCCATTCAGTACAACGACGGTTTTAACGAAATAATGTTTTCGTT
Source organism: Treponema sp. (assembly GCA_009781475.1). Taxonomy (GTDB): domain Bacteria; phylum Spirochaetota; class Spirochaetia; order Treponematales; family Breznakiellaceae; genus WQXQ01. The sequence goes on along the minus strand of WQYB01000030.1, from coordinate 21,035 downwards.
TGTAAACGACATTAACACTCGGGAAGGCGGCACTCATCTTGTCGGTTTTAAATCTGCTCTTACACGCACATTAAATGAGTTTTTGAAAAAGTCCAAACACGCAAAAAAGTTAGACGAAACTCTTTCAGGTGATGATGTGCGTGAGGGTTTGACCGCAGTACTTTCTGTAAAAGTTCCTAACCCTCAATTTGAAGGGCAGACAAAAGGCAAACTTGGAAACTCCGAAGTTAAAGGTATTGTAGAATCTTTTGTAAACGAACAGCTTGAATTATATTTTGACAAACACCCCGATGTTATAAATAACATACTTGAAAAATCTGTGTTAGCTGCAAAGGCACGCATCGCCGCTCGTCAGGCGCGGGACGCTACCCGGCGCAAAAACGCGATGGATAGCGCAGGTCTTCCCGGTAAACTTGCCGACTGCTCTGAAAAAGACCCGTCAAAATGTGAATTGTTTATCGTTGAAGGTGACTCTGCAGGCGGCTCTGCCAAAGGCGGGCGTGACAGGAAGTATCAGGCGATCTTGCCGCTTTGGGGAAAGATGCTCAATGTTGAAAAACAACGCATCGAAAAAGTTATCACAAACGAAAAACTTCAGCCCATTATCGCAAGCATAGGAGCCGGCTGCGGCAACAACTTTGATGTTTCAAAAATCCGCTACCATAAAATTATAATCATGGCTGATGCCGACGTAGACGGCTCTCATATCCGCACGCTTTTATTAACTTTCTTTTACCGTTATATGACACCTCTTGTAGAACAAGGTCATGTTTACATTGCCATGCCGCCGCTTTACAAAGTCAGCTACGACAGAAAATCTTTTTACGCCTACGATGATGCCGAAAAAGATCGCATTCTTTCAGAATCGGGAAAAGATGTAGAAAAAGTTTCTGTTCAGCGCTACAAAGGTTTGGGTGAAATGAACCCCGACCAGTTATGCGACACTACAATGGATGTAAACAAACGCAACATCATTCAGGTGCATCTTGACGACACTGTCGAAGCCGAACGCATTTTTACCACATTGATGGGAGAAGTTGTTCAGCCCCGCCGTGAGTTTATCGAAGACAATGCGCTTTTAGTGCAGAACTTGGACGTGTAAGTCCATGGACGTTTAATACTATTCATCCCGCGCTTTTAATCCTTCAACAATATCGAACCCTTTTATATGACGTGATGTTACAAGCGCCATTACCGCTGTTACGCCAATTACCGCTAATGCCGAAAAAAGATAACTTTGCGGATAGATGACAGAGGCTATTACAAAGTTACCGCTTGAAAACTCTCCCTTTATACTTTCCAGTAAAATATTGCCAAAAAGAAAACCAAGCGGAATTGCAAAAATAAGCTGAAGTATTGTTTCTTTTACATGAGCAAGAAGGATGCTTTTGTGCGGATATCCCATAACACCCATAAACATATACTCGTATTCTCTAACAGAAAGGTTTATAAGTCCAACGGAATACAACACAGTAAACCCAAGCACAATAGAACAGGCGATCATAAACCAGATTAGAACAGACATACTTTCCATAATTGAATCAAAACTGGTTCTGTCATCGTCTATCGTTGTAAAAGCGATGTTGTTTTCTTTTAAATACAAACTGAGAGCAGCCATGTTATCGCTTCTGCCAAAAATTGTATTATAAACAGGCGGTAAATCGATTAATATTATATCGTTCATTAAATTAATGTAATCAAAACTTGTGTAGAGAGTAAGTCCCAAGTATTGAGGAATTATTTCTGAAACATTAAATAAAATTCCTTCGATACTTAATTTGTCACCTTTTTTTACACCCCACTGATTCGCGAAATATTCAGGAACGACAATGCCTTTTCGCAGAGCTTCACCTGGAATATTAGTCATGTCAAAACCAGTTTCTGTAATGGCAATTATATAATTACCCGCAGGAGAATATCTTGAATCAGGTTTTATTTCGACAGGCATCATTAACGCTTTTTTGCTTTCAGTGATTTTCGCAAATGCGGGATGATCGATTTGCAATGGAATCGGATCGAAACTTACAATTAAATCATAATTGGCAAACTCGTTAAAATACTTGTCCTGCGTATTACCGATTGAATCGTAAAAACCAAGTGAAAAAGCGAGCAGGGCGCAAGAGCCGCACATGCCAAGTACAACTGCCATAAAACGGCCTTTATTTCGCAGTGTGTTTTTTAGCGCGTAACGTGTATTGAAAGAAAATCTTTTCCACAAAAATCCGATACGTTCAACAAAAACACGTCTTCCTCCTTTTGGTACTCTTGAACGCATAGCATTTGCAGGTAAAAGAGGTAATATCGGAAACAATGAAATTAAACCTGAAATAACGCAAAGTAAAACAGAAACAAGAAGCGCAAAAAACCAAAGGCTTGGATAAAAAACAAACTTAAGTGTTGGCACTTCAAACATCGAGGAAAAAATCCCGATGATGCTGTCAGTAACAATTACCGCGGAGGCACACCCCAAAAGAGCGCCGAAAAAAGCTGCAATACAAAACTGCCAAAGATAAATGCCGATAATTTTTTTATCAGAAAGACCAAGGGCTTTCATTGTACCGATTTGTTTTCTGTCTTTTTGAATTGTTCGGGAAAGCATTACATAAATAACAACAGCGATTAACACTGCGAAAACAAGCGGAAAGATATACGCAAAGGAACGAATTTCGTCAAGGTCATTGCGGTACAAATAGTGATTAATCTGATCTTTTCGCATTTCAGTCCTGAACGATCCTTTTACCTGCGAAGCTGCCGAAATAGAAATATTACTGTCTGTTAATACGACAATTTCGTTAAAACTTTGCTGCTGATCGTCTTGCAAAACCTCGCTATTTTCATCTTGAAAAAAATCTTTTGTTACAAATACAACAGCGAATCTATCCGGCTGTGCCATCATTGTACGCTCGTTTTGCACCATGTAAATATATTCAGGAGATGCGGCAAGTCCTGTTATTGTTAGAAGTTTACCTCCAAGCCTTAATTTGTCGCCAATGGAAAGCCCAAGAGCTTTTGCGTTTCGCCTTAGCAAAATACATTCTGTTTCGTTTGTTGGCATTCTTCCTTCGTATATGTATGGAATATTAATGTCTGTCAGAGTTATTACGCGATAAATACACTCGTTTTTAACGGTAGAAAAAATAGCATACCTGCCACCTTCGCGGAAATCTCTGACTGTCCGCCCTTGCGCCGACAAAATGCCGTCAATTTTTAAAAGCTCTTTTACATCTTCTTCGTTAAACGTTCCGTAAAAAGTTATGTCGGCGTAAGAGTTGTCTATAAAATACTGTTCTGCTGTTTCTTCAAATCTAAGTACGATGGTAAAAAGCGTGATAAAAAAGCAAACACCAACGATAAGGAGCAAAACAAGTCCCAAAAGCTGAGGTACATGTCTTTTCATTTTTCGCTGAACAAGACGAAAATTTGTGTTTACCATGTTAACTCCGAAGCAGATAACGGAGATACATTTTCCGTTATATTTTGTATCTCTCCGCTTCCTAAAGAAATAACCACATCCGCCATTTTGGCAATTTCCTGATTGTGTGTAATTAATAGAACAGAAGTTTTTCTTTCCTTGTGGATTTGTTTTAATACTTCCAATACCATGATGCCTGTGTTAAAATCTAAAGCGCCTGTAGGTTCGTCACATAACAAAACTTCAGGGTTTTTTGCGATTGCCCTCGCGATGGAAACTCGCTGCTGCTCACCACCTGAAAGCTCTGCGGGGTAGTGGTTAATGCGATCGGAAAGTCCAACCAATCCAAGAGCGATTTGCGCTTCTTTGCTGGAAAGCCCTGCAAGCTCTGTAGAAAACTCGACATTTTCTGCGGCGGTTAAATCCGGCAGCAAATTGTAACTTTGAAACACAAAACCGATATGTTCTGCGCGAAAGTTTGTCATTTGAGCTTTGTTAAAAGAAGTGATGTCTGTATCATGGAAAAGAATTTTTCCGGATGTGGGAGTATCCATACAGCCGAGCATATTAAGCAGTGTAGATTTTCCTGAACCGCTTGCCCCTAAAATGGCGATAAACTTTCCTTGCGGTATGGTCAAGTTAATATTTTTTAGCGCGGTAACTTTTGCGCTGCCATCACCGTAAATTTTTGATAAATCAGAAATTGTAAATAAATTCATGTTTCACTCCATTTATATTGTTTTTTTACCTTTCCATTAAAAATAAAAGTTATCGCTTTTTGCGGACATTCGTTAATACAGCGGTAACAAAGAGTACAGTTGTGCATGGGTATAATTTTTTGGTTTTCACACACAAGATTTTTTGTTGGACAAACATAAACACATTTCCCGCATAAATTACAATCGCCGTTAATCTTAAGCCAATCGTGCGCTTTTCTTTCCATCGACTTTACAAAAACAGCCTGCAATAATCCCAAAAGTTGAGAGAAAATATTAAACCCTCTTTTTTTAATTTTCCCGTTTTTGATATTACGGCAGACCTTTTGCATTTTCTTTTCGGATTTAACAATGTATTTTCGCAAACTTTTTCCGCTTTCTACAGGCAGAATGAGTAAATCAGTAACATTATTAGGCATAAAAAAATGTTCGGCGTATATCATATTTAAAAAGAGGCGATGCTCTTTTGGAAAGATATAGGTTAACGCTCTTGCGCCGTCGCCGGATAAAATCATTTGAGTGCAAAAAATAAATAATTTTTTATTTTTAAGTATTTCTATATACCTTGTTACAAATTCCCGCATGATTTTAGGCGCTCTAGAAAAAAATATCGGATAGCAAAAACCGATTGTTTCTTCGGTTTTTATCAAACTTTCAAAATCGATGTTTTCCTCAATAGAAATACATTTGGTGTTGGTATAACCGCCAACTTCCATGTTACAGCAAAAAAGCTCTGCTATATATTTTGAATTGCCTGTTCCTGAAAAATAAAAAATTATCATTTAGCGCCTCCAAAAATGTAGGAAATTAAATTGTCCATTATATGATCAAAAGTTTCGGATAAATCATCTTCAATCATAAGTTCACTACCCATTATTAAATAAAGAGCGTGAATATAATTACTGACAACACCGGGTTTTACTTTTTGCGTATCGAGTCCTGCCATCAATAAAAGTTTTTCGAACATATCCTTTTCCATTTGCTGGGCGGACAGCGCTTCTTTTTCAGGCATCGATTCAAAAAGCTCGTTTATCTCGTGGTAATTTTTACTAAAAAAAACCATTTGCGGCATATGAAAAAGATTCATCAAAAAAGTGCGGGTATTCTCCCGCAAATCATTTCCTCCCCCTTTAATCATCTGCTGCGCTTGTTCAAAAATCTGCATGTGGATATCGTCGATTAACTCGTATAAAAAAACTTCTTTAGATTCAAAGTGCTGATAAAACGACCCCTTCGCCATTCCTGCTGCCTTTGCAATATCATCGACGCTTACCTTTTTTATACCCTGCGAAAGAACGATAGCCTTCCCCTTTTCCAAAAGCCTTTTACAAAGCCTGCATTTTTCCTGTTCTGTTAATGCCCGCGGCATACTTTATCTCCTATAATGACTAATATAGTACATTTAGTCGTAATAGTCAAGATAGGATAGACAAAAATGTTAAGAAAAATCATAATAACAAATACAGGAGAAACATTTATGAAATTAATTAATTATCTAACATGCATTGCAATTGTATCAATTGTATTAATATCAGGCTGTAATAAAGACAATAAACAGAAAGAACAAAGTACAATTTCTGTTTTGGGAACAGGTACTGTATTGGTTCAGCCGGATATGGTTGAATTAAGTATTACATTGACAAATGTGAGTCAAACAACAAGATTGGCTCAGGAAGAAGTCAGCAGAATGGCAAGACAGGTGTTAGCGATACTGAAAGATGCCGGCATTGAAGATAAAAATATAAGTACAGCTTCATTATCATTTAGAACTGAATATGTATTTAGAAATGGTGTGCGTGTTTTATTAGGTCAAAGAGCCGAACAAAGATTAACCTTTTCTATTGAAGATATTGATAGCGACAGTGAAAGAGTTTCAAGAATTATTGATCAGTTTATTGGTATAAATGGAATAGAATTAACCCGGTTAAATTTCGGATTAAAAAATAATACAGAATACTTTATACAATCCCGTGAACTTGCGTTTCAAAAAGCAGTTGAAAAAGCGGATCAATATTCTGAATTGTCAAATTTGAAAAAAATAAAAGTTCTCAGTATATCAGAAGAAGGAATTCCGCAAATATTACCAAGTAATACCAGAATAACAAATATGGCTTTTGCTGAATCACAAAGAATGGATGATTCTTCAACTGTATTACCATCCGGTGAATTGGAAATAACAACAAGAATTTTAGTAGTGTTTCTTTTAGAATAATCTTTCGGCAATATCTGCCGCTTTTTCAAAATCACTGTGCAGTAAAAGCGCAGAAATTTCATCTAAGGCAGCTTCTATATTGGCAGGCCACTTTTTTAAATTAAGCTCGTTTAAAGCCTCTTTTGCTTCTTTTTTATTTAATGCCGTACATGCTTGTTTAATAACCTGCAGCTTCTCTTTTAAAAGGATTTCATTTCCGGCTATATCATCGCTGGATTTATTAATATCTTCATCCATTGCAGATTTCTTCAGCTTTTCTATTATTTTTTTTAGATCATTTACAAATTTTTTAGTTTCTCCGGTTATTACCTGGAAATTGCGATCTCTTCCTGCATTTTCCAATTTTAAAGCAAAACTTGACAATTTTTTTTCATCAACATTGGCTAAAGCGGTTTTCATTCCGTGAATCGTAACTATATAAAAATCCATCTCTTCATTACTAATAGTATTTAAATTTATGTTATTTAATATATTTATGGCTTTTTCGGCATCAACTAAGAAAAATTTTCTAATATTCCGGATATTCAAATCATCCTTTTTTGTATTTATTTTACGTTCAGTATAATTCGCCGCATTATTAACATTTTGATCTTTTTTATTTTTTATATGTTCAATTAATAACCGGTCAAGTTCAAGCGAATCGATTGGTTTTGTAATTAAAGCGTCAAAACCATTTTGTAGATACATATTAAGCTGTCCGACCAAAGCGTTTGCAGTAAATGCAATTATAGTTTGTGTATAACCCATTTCGCGTAATTTTTTAACAGTTTCTATTCCGTTCATTTTAGGCATCATGTGATCCATAAAAATAATGTCATATACATTGCCGTTTTCGATCTTTTCTATTGCTTCAAATCCACTTATTACAATTTCTATATTTAATCCATAAGGCTGCATCATCCCTTGCATTACATATAAATTTGAAAGTACATCGTCCACAACAAGAACGCTGCCATAGGGCATATATTCCTGCACAAGCTGTGTCTTTTTCGCAATTACCGAGTCGCTTATTAAATCGTTTCCGCATACTGCAGTACCGCATCTTTTTTGCACAAGAGACACTGTAAATAATGAACCCTTGCCGGGTTCACTCTGTACAGAAATTTCACCGCCCATTAAATCAACAAGACGTTTTGTTATATTCATTCCCAAACCAATACCTGTAATTGTACGGTTTTTATTGATATTAAAACGGGTGAAATCATAAAAAAGTTTATCTATTTGAATTTGCGTCATTCCCTGTCCCGTATCACTGACACATAAAATCAGCGTTACATCATCACTTTGATTTGAACACTCGGCAGAAACAGTAAAGTCAACTGCGCCTTCGTCTGTATATTTAAACGCATTGGATAAAATATTGTTTAAAATTTGTTTTATGCGGTGCGCATCGCCGAACATTTCAAGCGGGGTATTTTCATCAACTTTAACATTAAACTGTAATAATTTGCTTTCATAACGGTGATGATTTAATTTAACAATACTGTTTATCATATCATGTATATCGTATTTAACTATATCAAGTTCCAGTTTACCTTCTTCGATTTCGGAAAAATCAAGTATATCATTTATGATGTTCAATAATAAATCACCTGATTCCAATATCTGATTAAACGCTTTTGCCGAATCCTGTGATAATGTTTCATTTTGCATTTGAATTTCCGCGATACCCAAAATTGCATTCATCGGTGTGCGTATTTCATGGCTCATATTTGCAAGAAAATAACTTTTATACTGGCTTTCCCGCTCTGCCTGTTCTCTTGCCTGACGTTCTGCAAATGTTTTATCGTAAAGATAATCGGATACTTTCGCAGTAGTTTCGTTTAACGTATCTTTAATAACTTTAAAATCACCCTTATAATTACCGGTTATCCGCGCAGTAAAATTTCCATGCGCTACCTGTTCTAATACCGCCACCGCTTCATTAATCGGCACAGAAATACCGCGTATAATATAGAGTTCTATACCAACTGCGATAATAATAGCGATCACCAGCAGGAAAATTTGCAATGTAATAAAAAACTGAGTTTGCCATACATTATCGATACTTGACTGCAGCGCAATTGCGGTGTTAAGATCGATTAATCCCACCATTAAATTTTCAATTTCAGATGTAACTAAAGATAAATGCATAATATCTACATTGATATAAAGCCTGTTATTATGATCGGGTATATCGTCTATGCTTCTTTGAATATTTCTGCGTACCAAGGGCAGGTATGAACCCAAAAACAAATCTAAAATTTTATCGTGGAATTTATGCAGTTCTTCTGTTGTTGCATTTTTTTTACTTATGTCCATATGATGTAAAAAATCTGACGCATAACTTTCAAAACTGTCAAATCGATCTATCGCTCCTTTTTTATCATCATAAAGGCTGTTCATTATTACATTTCGATTTTCTATACGCATCATGTGAAACGCTGACACGGCAGCATTTACATATTTAAGATTAGCTACCTGGTTTTCATACATTTGGACTCCGGAACTTTGCAGGGTATTCATACCCAAAACTCCTATACTACCCATTGCTACTGCAAGAAAAAGAATTATTCCGAATCCAACTGTTAATCTTCTGGAAACTTTCATCAGTTCACCTGTGTTATTACCCTGTCAAGAAATGAGCGCGGATATTGAAAATCAATATATTTTCCAACAGGGTTAATAATCATTTCTTTGTATTCATTTGAATGCAATACATCAATTATATCACGAACAAATTGTGATCGTAAATCTTCTGTTCTAACCGCAATTACATTAATGTAATTTTCAGCGAGTACTTCGTTATATAAAGCATCCGAAGGATTTAATCCATTACTTATCGCAAAATTTCCATTAATAACCGAAACATCGTAACGATTAAGGGTTGAAACCAAATTGTGTGCTTCAATTAATACAATTCTTATACGGCGCGGATTTGAAATTATATCGCTTATTTCAGCTTTTGATTTATCAATATAAGGATTAAGCCTTATAATATCTGCGGATTCCAAAACACGCAAAGCTCTTGCTAGATTAGTGCTGTCATCGGGGATGGAAACGCTAATACCGGTACTCAATTCATCTAAAGAATTATATCTGCGTGAATATATTCCCATAGAAATTGTAGGTATTTCCGATATTGCAGATAACGCAAGGTCGTGTTCAAACTTAAAACTGTTAAGATACGCATAATGCTGAAATATATTTAAATCAATTTCATTCTGCGCCAGAGCTAAATTAGGGCTGATAAAATCATTATAATGTACAAGCGAAGCTGTGTACCCCATTCTTTCGAGCGAAGGCATAATTGCATCCATAAACATATCCCCGTAAGGACCTGCTACTACACCCACTTTTAGATCTTTTTTTTCTTCTTCCTTTACGAGTTCATAATCGGAAACAACAGGTTTATAAATAATCTGTCTTTCCTGACAAGCTGTCATAAGTGATATAAATATTAAAAAAATAAATAATTTCTTGTCCAAAAATCTGCTATCCCTTTAAACTAGTGTCCTTATAAAAATATACCACAAAAATTATTATAATGAAAGTTGTTTATGGATTTTTTTCGCAGTTTCTTCGATGCCGCAAACTGGAACGGTATAATCGCTCCACTTCGAATAAAGAGGCATGCGGACTTTTGCTAATACTTCAATTCCTTCTTTTTGTGATAGGGGTCTGCCTGTAGTCGGTAATTGTGAAAGCTCCCTGTCAAGAAAAAAAACAATCCCGTTTTGTTTGATAATTTCCTGGTTTTCAGGTCTTGTAACAATTCCCCCGCCTGTGGCTATAACTAAAACCTTAGGTTTTTTACCGTTAGTTTTGTTTGTGCGATTGCATAATGTTTGAAGAGCTTCTGTTTCCAACTTACGAAATATTTCTTCGCCGTCTTGAGTAAAAATATCAGGAATTGATTTACCTGCTGTTTTTATTATTAGTTCGTCAGTATCGGCGAATTCTATATTCATCATTTTTGCCAAAGCTGTACCAATACTTGATTTACCACAACCGGGCATACCAATTAAAATGATGTTTTTTTCTTTCTTCATTAACGTATACTCATTATCGTGCAGACGCAAGTAGTGCGTCATATATCGCTATCGCGGCGGCGGCTTCCACACATGGAACAGCACGAGGAACAATGCAAGGGTCATGGCGACCAGTAATGGCAAGGCGCACTTCTTCTTTGCGAGAAAGGCTTACACTTCCTTGTTCAATCGAAATTGATGGAGTTGGTTTAATCGCAACTCGGAACAACATAGGCATTCCTGATGTGATGCCGCCTAAAATTCCGCCGTGTCGGTTTGTAGAAGTTTTTATTTTTCCTTCGCTCATGATAAATGAATCGTTATTTTGCGAGCCCCGTAATTCGGCGGCAGAAAATCCGTTACCAAACTCAATTCCTTTGACTGCGGGGATGCCAAAAATTATCGCAGAAAGACGATTTTCCATACCGTCAAACATGGGGTCGCCAATTCCCGCAGGCAAACCTGTTGCTGCACATTCGATAATGCCGCCGACAGAATCCCCCGCTTGTTTCGCTTCTTCGATAATAGCTAACATAAGTTCGCCTGCGTTTTTGTCTATTACAGGAAAATCTGCCGTTTTTAAAATGCCTTTTTCTTTTTCGCCAATACTAACAGGATCAAAAGGAGTGTCTTTTACATTCGCGATTTGGTAAATATGCGCAGTTATATCGATGCTTTTTTGCTTTAATAATTGCAAACAAATTCCGCCGGCAATACACAAAGGAGCCGTCAATCTTCCTGAAAAAGAGCCGCCGCCGCGTACATCGTGGCTTTCGCCGTATTTGACAAAAGCCGTATAATCGGCATGAGAAGGGCGCGGAACATCTTTTAATTGTTCGTAGTCCTGCGATCTTGTATCGGTGTTGCGGATTATTGCAGCTAACGGAGAGCCGCAGGTTATACCTGTATTGGAGCCGTCGGCACTACCTCCGTTGTCCACCAACCCTGACAGAAACTCCGGCACATCCGGCTCTTTTCGCTTGGTAGAATGCGCTGCCACACCCGGCATACGGCGGTTTAAAAAGGTTTGCAATTCGTTAAAATCGATCTTTAATCCTGCGGGAAGTCCGTCGATGTTTACCCCGATAGCGGGAGAATGAGATTGACCAAAAATAGAAATTTTTAGGTTTGTTCCGTAGATTGAAGACATTAATACATTTTAACTGTTTATTTTTGGTAGGTCAATTGCGGGTGTGGGATTGGAATAACCAATCAATTCAATGCTTTCAACTTAACATTCCTTTCATTAACCTCATTCAATAACGAAGTTGCCAAAGTTATTATATTTGTATTATTCCCAGTAGAAATTTCATTTTCTAACGCATTAATGGAATGAAGTATACGGCTTTCTATTTCTGTTAAGTTATGATGAGATTTTATAGGGCTTGAATAAACCGCATCATACACTCGTTCAACTTGCTTCTTCGCTTCTTTATCATTGATATTTTCCAATAAGATTTTAATTTTTGCAGATGCATCTTTAACAAAAGCGATTTGGTTTTGCCGCACTTCTTCGGCGTTAGCTGTATGTTCATTGGCAATCATGTTAGAAACTAAAATTACACCGTATAAACCTGCAAGGCAAAGTTGAATTAAAAACGCAGCGGTAATGCTCTCTGGAGAAATAAAAATAAATACGATACCTGTAACAAACTGTATTAAAAAATAAATCGATGATATTGAATATAAAGAATATCCAAATACATGAGCGCTTTTACCCTTGCGGATCAAAAATGGCGTAAGAACTAACATTAAATACGCAAAATGAATAAAACCGTAAGAAATCCATACTGATGTTGAATGATCAGTACCGCCTGCCATGAAAAATATGGCATTAAAAATAACAAGAAAAATCAAATCAAGAATAATCCATAAAATATTTATCTTTTTCATCACATATCTCCTTACATCCTACTCATTATTTCTGCTTTTTTTGTATCGAACTCTGCTTGTTCAATCAATCCAAGGTCAAGCATTTCTTTTAACTTTTTAAGTGAAGCAAGAGGGTCATCAGCATTGCCTTCTGCTGCAGGCGTTGTATTCATACCTCCAGTTTGTGCGGACTTTTGGGTAAATCTGCCTGACGGCTGAGGAGCAGTTGGAGGTTGCGCTTGCTGCTGCATTGGTGAAAACATTTGCTGTGCCATTCCTCCAAAAATACCTCCTGCTGCCATTCCCATTCCTAATCCCGCTCCAGCTGCGGCAACACCGCCTGAACCTGGATTCTGAGCAAGTGTACCGAGTATGTTCGCAGCCTGTTGCCTACCCCAATCGTTTCCAAGAACATCCATAACTCCTCTGTCTGCCTGCGCATTACGCATTTTAGCGATTGCGTCCATTCCAATTTCATCATAACGTCGGCGAAGTTCGTCATCATCCAGATCAAGAGCGGCAATAGAGAACTTTACCATCTTTAATCCGTAATCATTAAAGACATCTGCGAAAAACGGTTCGACTGTTTCAGCAAACTCTTCCAGCCTTGCTTCAATTCCAAGAAGTTCGGTTTGAGTTTCATTTAACGCTCGGGTAATATTGGATTTAATCTTGCTTTGAAATTCATTTGCAAAATAATCATCCAATAGTTCCTGTTGATCTATTATGTTAATATTATTTCCAATTAGTTTTGTAAGAAATTTCTGCGGATTATCAACTTGTATTTTATATGAACCTCTTGCTCGAAGTTTTGTAGCAATACCAAGCAGCTTATCACGAACTTGAATGGGTGATGATGTCCCCCATAAAATTTCCATGCTGTGTGCTTTACGGACAAAATACACAACACAATTAAAAGTACTTATTCCGCCTGTAAAAGCGTTACGCAAACGGCTGATGAATGGATAGTTCTCTGTTGAAAGTTTGTAAGTACCGTTATCAAAAGTTTGTTCGATAACACCGCCTTTGATAAAAATGGCTTCTTCGCCAGGCATGACAATAAGTGTTGATTGTGTATTAAAATCTTCTTCAGGCTGCCGCCATATGAGAAGATCTCCTGAACCGGAGTTTTTAATTACATCCGACCAGTGTTTTTTACCGCCTGCATAAGCGGATTCGTTTGGATTTTTTGCAAAAAGTGCCATATTTCCTCCTACTTCCTTTTAAATCCTTCAGCGATAATGCGTTTAGCATTTTCCGGGCGCTCTCTTAAAGTAACCAAAAAGTTATATACACCAACCCCATCCATAAACGGCGCGAGTTTTGAAATCATTTCTGCTGTATAACCTTCGATTGTTAATGGATTAATTTGCGGGTATTCTTGTTTATCGATCCATCTTTCAAGTTCGGCTCTTATATCATCGTGTTTTTCCAACGGCGATGCTATTTTGGCTGCGACTTCCGGTTTTTGGTTTTGTGTATTGATTAAATAATTAATTATTTTTTCCATCTTTATATCTCCTATCCTTCTATTCTGTCTTTGAAGCCCTGTGCATAATCTCTGGCTTCGGATTCTACCATTTGATTTTCATATCCTTCAAAATCAAATTCAGGGCTTATGTAATTATCAAAACCTTCTCTGTACTCCTATCCCTTTTCGCTTGACGGATCTGACGCTTCCTGCTGTTGATGGGCGTGCCACATTTCATGTGCGATTGTGTCGGCGGCTTCTGCGGAGTTATCAAGCATATTTTCGTTTATTTCCATCGTGTTGGTTTCGGGGTTATAACCGCCGTAAGTGCCGTCTGCCATATCGTCACGGAAAACAATTTCCGGCGGATTTTGATTTCCAGTATCGGCTGCAACATAATCGGCAAGTTCTGTCATTGATTGCTTTTGATCTTCTAGTGATAAATCACTCCAATTGCTTTCATTAAAATTATCAAGGATAGTATCTAATTGTTCATTACCCGCGTCATTTAGATCCATGCCAACATCATTATTGGCAGGTGTTTTTCCCACATCGTTTTTTACATCACTTGTGCCGTCATTTAAATCAAGCCCAGTGTCCTTTGTAAGATTTGTTTTAGATGCTGTGAACTCATTGCCTACATATTCAGAAGTATTCGGGTTTACATCGTTACTGCAATCAGTGTAATCTGTTGTTTCAACTGCTATTGGATTGGAAATATCTTTACCTTCTGAATAATCATCATATGAATAATCATTCATATTTTCTCCTGTGATATATTTGATAAGGTTAATTTCACAGTCGCATCAGATATATTTATCTTTGTTCCGTATTTTATTCGTCTGAATAAATGGAGTTCGGTACACGCCAATAAATATTGATCAAACGGCTCATCGTTTAATTCGTGTTTTATTAAAGATGTCATTTGTTTGAACACATCCTTTACGATTTGCGCATCTGTACTGTCAGGTTTGAAGTTCTTCCCAAAGATACGCCTTGCCATTTCTCTCGATAAAATCCGCTTGTTGTAATCACAATCTTTGGCGCAATACTGGCAATAAATACATTCAGGGTACGGGCGTAGTTTGTCTTTGCGGGTATTCCAGTATGTAGACAATGATTTAATACTTTCATCAGATAATGTAATATTGATTTTATTGGCAAGGCGGTAATCTTCTGTTTTGACTTCTTCAGGTTCGTCTAGTTTGCCGAAAAACAAAAACGCTTCGCCTGGTTTTAACTTCGCAAGCCGTCCTTCCTGGATATCATTCATATTGGAACTGTCAGCGAGTATCTGTTTGTCAGACGCTTCGACTAAACGGAATGCGAGTTTGATGTCGGTTAGGGCTACAACATCGGTTGTAACTTTGCGGGGTGATTGATCGGCTATTACGATTCCAACACCGTAAGAGCGGATTTCTGCTAACATACGTTTTACTAAACCTTGAGCGATAGCGGCGGGGTTAGCTTCACCTTCACTGGTATTGGTATCTGCGTCAAGCAATACGTGAGCTTCTTCTAATAAAATCACATTTCGCAAATTGCCATCACCGATATAATTACTGTTTACATACGCTAAAATTGAAAGCAGCAATAGGGATATAATCAATGCTTTTTGCTCACTATTCTCTATCGCTGCAAGTTCAATTACTGTCGGCTTGGTCAATAAATCTTCGATTGGAATGGAAAAATAATTATCAAAAAGATTCACAAGACCTTGTAATCGCACGATTCCGGCTTTTCCGATATTTTTAGCGTCACCTGTATATCCAATCGCTTCAAAAGTTTCTTCAAAACATTTAATGAAATCGGCGATATTAAATATACACCCCTTGTCGTCTGTCGTGTATGTATCAAGCCATTGAAAATCGGAATAACAGTTGTTAAGAGTTTCCTCAAAAATTTTGTCCAGAGGAGAGGACATGGATACTGCCGCTGCAAACGCTGTTTTTAAAGTTGATTTGTAGGTTTCCAACTTTACATTTTTGGGAGGAACAAAAGGATTAAAAATAAAAGGCGAGATAAAATTTTTACCAGGTGTGAACACTTGTAAATCTGGAATGCTCTGCACTAAAGCACGATATTCGTTTTTCGCAGGTTCGATTACCAAAAATGGAATCTTATGATCTTTCCATAAACGGTCAAGAAGACTGACAGAAAAGGTAGTTTTACCAGAACCTGGTGTCCCAACAATTAACATATGTTTGGTGAGGTCTTTCAAAGTAATACCGATAGTGTCACCGTGAGACGAAGATTTTAATGTTCCGACATTTATATCGCCGCCGCCGACAACGTTATCTGCGTAAGTACGGCTTGCTTTTCCTGATTCATTTACGGTAAGCCCTGCGTATACTGTGTCACTCCCGATTGGAAGACGAAAAAACTCCGCCGCTTCTTCGGATGTTATTACATAAGGAAGATTATAAAAAGCGTTAAGGTTTTGCCCTGTATTCCAGACGGAAGAATTTCTTTCCGTGCCGAGAATTAACTCATGCACCGCCCACGGAAGCGGATAAAAATTATCATCTTTACGCACATCTGCAGCAGACAGGGAGATAGTACGCAATTCGTTACTGTTATTTAATTGAGCAAGTATTCTTGTAGCTATTGCGTTTGCGGCAGTCGATGCCCCGTAAATAAGTATGTTAAAACAAAAAAGAGCGGTGTTTTTATTACGTGAATAATATTTATAGTTTTCAGCGTGTTTTTCTGCTAGTGCGAAACTGACATTTCCCATTCCCTGTTCCGCAACGCCTTTTGAAAGGGTATCAAGCATTTGTGTGTTCATATCGATTGCTGATGTTTCTTCAAATGAGTAAGTAATAGGTATAAGTTGAAATGAAACGGCACAGTCGGGATAATCAATGAGCGTATTTACAATACGGCTCATATCGTTTTCTGTTGTTGAGATTTTATCAAAAGCGTAACAGTAGGGCATATAATTGTTTTGCAACATTTCCAATTGTTCGCTTTTTACTACTGCTTTTATAGATTGATTATTTATATTTTTGACACAGGAAGACAGCTCTTTTATTCCGACTTCCTTGTAATCGTATTTTCCAAAATCAAGTGTCGCTTTGCATATTTGCATAAGTGAGGAAACAGTATTTTCAATATCCGCATCGTTATTACCGATGGCTCGTATTATTATATGTAGAGTTATTGAAGCATTATATGGCTGGTTTTTAACTTCCTGTGTTGACCATAGTATTTCCAGTGAAATGTCCTGACAGTTATTAGAAGTATTTTTATAGTTTTGAAAAACTTCTGACAGAAGGCGTACCATGTCTTGTTTATATTCTGTGTCGATATTGGTATTTTTAGAAAAGCGTTTTTGAAGTATGGATATGTGGGGAATGGTTGTGATTTCTATTGCTGTTAAACCGATGCGTTCGTTGTTGGCGAGAGTAGTGTATGAAATAGACATTCAATTTTCCCCAATAAAATGGCATAAACGATTGTATGGTTGGCTATGAAAGCCACAACCAACCATAGCTCTAAGACTAAATTACATTTTAATCGTCATCATCGAAGTCATCATCATCGAGATCATAGTCATCATCATCTGAATCATCAAATGCTTTTGCATCACCTGTAACTTTTGCATATATACCACGCAATGCTTGTTTTTTCGATTTGAATTGTTGGATTACATTTCTTATCTTACTATTGAATTCATCAATTTCCTTTTGATGTTTTACTTCAATTTCATTATGGGCTGTTTTTTGAAGATTATATTTTATATTACGTAGTATAGTAAAAGTAATAGTTCCACCTATACTTAGTAATAATAATACAATGGGAACAAAATTAAAAATTGGACTCATCACATAAGGTGAACTTATCAATAATAAAAAACTAAAAGGAATTAATAATATAGATACAATCATTCCGAAAGTAAGCAAACCAGTTTTTTGTTTTGGAATTGATCCTAAAGCTTGTTCTTTTGCATTTACTTTCTCATTAAGTTCTTTTTGACGTTCAGTATCAATAGGAATTTCATCACTAATGGCTTTTTCTCCATCACCTGTTACCCAAATTGAATATTCTTTATTATTGTACTTGAAAATAATACGGTATAATCCCAAAAATATACGTACTACTTCGTCTTTATCAATTCTATTACCTCCAAGAGATAAGTTACGTGTTTTTTTATTTTTCATTGATTTAACTGCATTTTCCTTAAGCAATTTTTCCATATAAGGTTTAGCATATTCATTGAATGACGCAGTTTGTGGAAAATTATAGTCATGTGTAACAACATCATTTGGAAAATCCAATTCAGCAAAATCTACCAACTTATTACCATTAAGAAACATATACAAATTACGAATATGATGTCCAAATGCTTTATTTCCAGATGTAACGACTTCTGCTGATGCATTTGCTGTTCCGCTCATATGTGTTGCTTCTTCATATTCTTCCCACTTGGTAACATTCCTATCACCCATATCATGAGATGTTTTATGTTCGCGAATATTAATGGCATCATATGTAAAAGATGCAGAACCGTTACAATAAAAATAGAAAGCAGGAACACAATGATGTTCTTCAGAAATAACTTCTATTTTTTCTAACATATCTGTTGGCATAGTTAATGATTTTGTTAAACAAGAAAGTAGCCTACTGTGAAGGATAGCTGGTGTAGAAGTTAATGGAAATCCACTTGCAATGTTTTCTTTGGCTGCCATTTCTGCATTTTTTACTAAACCTTCAATAACGCATTCAGTTTTACAAGAAGGACAACGCACAGGTTTTAAAGAATTCTTTGGTATTTTTAATGGAGAACCGCAGCCATTACAACGAAAATCCTTTACCATAATACTTTCTGGCATTAATGTAGCAGATTTTTGTACTTTTACAGCACCCTCACCAATCTTTGTACCACAACCAGCGCAAAACGCAGTATTATTTTGTATTTTACTTCCACAATTTGAACAAAACATTTACAGTCTCCTTAACAATTTGGATTTTTTTATGAAAACTAAGCTATTAATCTTTGTATTACACAAATATTATATAGTATTTACTGTATTTAGTCAACTATAGTCATGTAAATATCATATGATTTTTACATATGGTAAGGAGTTTTAAGCAAATTTTACGAGAGGAACTGGATTTTCAAGGCTTAACCGTTAAAGAACTGGCTGTAAAAGCTGAGGTTGCTAAGGGAGCCATTGACAGTTATCTTGGAAAACAAGCTTCTATGCCTCCTGCAGATACGGCTGCTCGAATAGCAAATGCTCTGGGTGTAACAGTAGAATACCTGCTTAATGGACATGATAATGACCGGGAATCCACAACACCTTTTTTCTCCAGTCCTGGAAAACGGACATTGTTACGGTTATATGATGAATTGTCGCTAAAAGACCAAAAACTTGCTCTTGAATTTGTTAAACTTTTAAAGAGGAATATGGAGGAAGTAAATATAAAAGGATAATAAAAATTAGTGAAAATAAAATTTTATGCTTATGTATCTCATTACCTAAACCTATCTGTTATCATTTGATTTAACCCAAAAATCATGTTAAAATTAATATATGAATTCCGAAGTCCAAAAAGAAGTTGATAAACTTAAAGAACTTATTATTAACGCCATACCTGTAGAGCAAATTTACCTGTTTGGCTCGTATGCTTATGGCACTCCTCACAAGGATTCCGACCTGGATTTTTATGTTGTACTAAAAGACGATGTTCAAATGAGAGACCTTGACGCAGGTTTACAGATACGCTTTGCAATTGCCAGAAGTCAAACTATGGGTGTAGATATAGTTGCCAAAAAGAAAAAAGACTTTTTAAACCATATTTATGATTTTACTCTTGAGCAAAAAGTGACAAGAGACGGGATTAGGATTTATGGCTAATCAAACAAATACCGCAATTGATTGGAGAATTCTAGCAGAAGATGACTTATCTGTTGCTGAATATCTTATTGCCAATATGAGACCAATCCCAACAAATCACATAGCCTTTCTTTGTCAACAGGCAGCAGAAAAATATTTGAAAGGAGCGCTGGTAGTATTTGGAATAGAACCGCCATACACCCATGATTTAATATTGCTTTATAATTTATCAGAAAAACAACTCTCCTCTTATGTAAGCATTTTTTCTTCTTGTTCAATAGTCACCCAATTTTCCGTTCAACCTCGATATGATCGCGGACTAAGTATCTCCGATGATGATATTCGTCTTACTCTAGCTCATACAAAAATAATCAGGGATTTTTTACAAAAGGAAGTTCCAGAATTGTTTATTGAAGAAACAGAAAGTAATATTACAGAAAACTAGTAGTGCGTAATTATAAATAAAAAATATCGAATGTAAACTTGGCGTCTTTGCGTGAACTCTTCTTTAACCATGAAAAGTGAATTACTCTATTCATTTACTGTGACAGAACCACCCAATACTTTTTCAAAATCTTCAATAAAAGCTGGATAAGATTTTTTAACAGCGTGTGCGTCTTTTATTGTTACAATCCCATCGCAAACAGTAGACAGAACCGCAGCTGTCATTGCGATGCGATGATCTCCGTAAGAGTGCGTTTGTGCACCTTTCAAAGTTTTTTTTCCGATAATAACAAGACCGTCTTCTGTTTCGGTAATGTCCGCACCAAAAGCAGAAAGGGTAGCTGCCACCGTTTGCAAGCGATCGCTTTCTTTCATTCGCAGGCGCGCGGCATTGCGAATAACAGTTTTTCCTTGTGCAGTAGCTGCTACAGCGGCAAGTACAGGGACTAAATCGGGTATATCCCCGGCGTCAATATCAATACCCCGTAATTCATTCGGTGATACTGTTACTGTGTCTTTATCGCATACAACATTTGCGCCAAAACGGGAAAGTATTTCTAAAATAGCTCGGTCACCTTGCCGTGAGTTTAAATCAAGACCTGTGCAAGTTGTGGCAACTTTGTTGCCGGCAACAGTTTTGCTATCGGTGCTTTTTCCCATTGCGCCTGCGCAAAGCCAGAACGCTGCGTTTGACCAATCGCCTTCCGCTTGAACATTTTTTGGAGAACGAATTGTCTGTCCGCCTGTTATGTGAAAAGATTGTTTTTTTTCCAAAACTGTTACGCCAAATAAACGTAATGTATCTAAAGTCATGTCCACATAAGAGCGTGATTCCAAAATGCCTGTAACATTTATTGTACTATTACCTGATAATAACGGGAGAGCGAATAATAAACCGCTTATAAATTGGGATGTAATATTGCCGGGTAAAGTATATATTCCGCTTGATAATTGACCTTCGCACTTTAAAGGTGAAACACCCTGTTCTGATAATTTACAGCCATGAGAAATCATTTCATCGTAGAGTGAAGAAAGAGGACGCTCAGGAAGCCGCC
>WQYB01000029.1 GCA_009781475.1 Treponema sp. | reverse complement strand
TCAAGTGTTTTAAATTTTTCATCGACGTCTTGAGCTAAATCGTCATCCAAATCCGGAAGTTTTTTTTCTTTAAGCTGGGTAAGTGTTATCTCAATTTTTCTTTTTTGATCTGCCATTGAAGGATCAGGATGATCTTTATCAAATTTTTTCTCGATTTGTTTTTTATCGCCTTTTTTCATCCCGATTACATCATCATCAAATTTATAAATGTTAGTGCCGGAACCGATTGTAAATACAAAATCTTTTCGCTGCATGTTCGGGTTCGCATCGCCGTTTTCTTCGAATATTTGGTAATCGACAGTTACTACATCGCCTTTTTTTGCCGGAGCGGTATCGTCACGATCCATTACGATGGCATTGCGCTCGCGGATTTCTTCAAGTTCTTTTTCAATATCTTTTTTATCGATTTCTGCATACGGATGTTCAACTTTTAATCCTTTCCATTGACCAACTTTTACTTCCGGAAGAACATCATAAATTACAGAAAATTGAAGATCTTTATCCAAATCCAAAACCGGTTCACCTTGAAGTTCGGGTGTGGAGTAGGGCAGAGGTCTTTCTGTTCTTGAAAGGTTTTCTTCTTTAAAAAGTTCCTGTAATGTAGATTCCATTACACGGCCTAATGCATCGCCTTTAAGAGCATCGGCATACTTGCGCTCCAAAACTTCCTGCGGAACCTTACCCTTGCGAAAGCCCGGTATTTGAAGACTCTTTGAGTATTCCTTTAACATATCATTATATTGAATACGAACATCTTCTTTAGGAACTGTAACGTTCAATTGGACATTAGATTTTTCAAGGCGTTTTATTTCTTTTGATATAGCCACAATTTTCCTCTTTTTTGGTAATTTTCTATAATATCATGAACCGCGCAAGGATCGAACTTGCGACCCGCAGATTAAGAGTCTGCTGCTCTACCATCTGAGCTAGCGGTCCTTGTTAAAAACCGCTTAAACCTGCCGAGTTTTAACAGATAAGAGATACTACCAAAAAGAGTTAAAATGGTCAATTGACACAAAGGCTGGAATATTGATACATTTTTATGGAAGTCATTTATATGCGAGAGTGGTGGAATTGGCAGACACGCTAGACTTAGGATCTAGTGCCGTAAGGTTTAAGGGTTCAAGTCCCTTCTCTCGTAAAGCAAATAATTTTATTAATGTGTTTTAAATTATATAAAAACTTTTCCAATTAAAAATTTACGTATAGGGACTTGAAACGTAGCCCCCGCCGAAGGAAAAGGCGACATGGATGTCGCCGACAGGGGGCGTAGGCGGCCTGAAAGGAGGCAACAGGATGTTGCCGACTGTAAGGCAAGTCCCTTCTCTCGTAGTATCCGGCAAGTCCCTTCTCTCGTAGATCAGGCAAGTCCCTTCTCTCGTAAAGCAAATAATGTATTTATTGTTTCATAAACACTACAATTTCGTCCCAATCTTCATTTAATTCCGGAATTGTAAACTGGCGTCTATCTCTGGAAATATATATTTCGATTGGTATTTCCATCCCGTAAAAATCCATTGTTATTAAAAACCCATTGGGATAATTGACCCTTGAAGTGCTGTCGGAATTAGTCATACTTGACCAGTTATTTATTCTCGCTTCGATTACTTCGGTATCAATTAATTTATTATCTTCATAAAGTTCGTATGACATAATAAAATTTGATGCAGAAATGGTAAATTCAATAAGTATTGTTTCATTTAATTCAGAAATTTTTGTAACCCATGTTCCGTAGAAATCATTCTGCTGCGCAAAAAGCATACCCGGTAAAATTAAAAAAAGAAGAATTGAAAAAAACACCACAGTCATTTTTTTATTTATCGATTTCATTACATCTACCCTCCCCAAAATAAAGAAATAAAAGCAAAAAACCGGTTCCTAAAAGCCGTCTTTCGGAATCGAACCGAAGACCTCATGATTACAAGTCAAGTGCTCTGCCAGCTGAGCTAAGACGGCTAACTTTGAGTACTTTACATTAAAATAAAATAATTGTCAAATGGTTACGAATAAATTATGGCTTGAATGACAGTTATTATATTGTTTATATTATTATATATGGATGTTAAAAAAACACTTTTATTAATTATCGACGTACAAAATGATTTTTGTACGGGCGGCGCTCTGGCTGTTTCGGATGGCGAAACCGTTGTTTCTCCGTTAAATGCGTTATCCGGCGCTTTTAGCCAAAAAGGCGGTATGGTTGCGGTTACGCAAGACTGGCATGGCGATGATCATGTTTCTTTTGGTATATGGCCAAAACATTGCGTTAAAGGGACAAAAGGAGCGGATTTTCATCCCGGTCTTGATTTAAACCCGGTTACATTTATTATCCGCAAAGGCTTTCGGCAGGAGCTTGATTCCTATTCGGCTTTTTTTGAAAATGATTCTTCTACAGCGACAGGTTTGGAAGGTTGTATAAAACAAACTAATATACAGACTGTAATAATCGGCGGACTTGCCACAGATTATTGTGTATTATACAGTGCGATGGATTCAAGGAGGCTGGGCTTTCATACAATTGTTGTTAGCGATGCAGTGCGCGGGGTTAATAACCCAGAAGGCTCTGTCGAAAAAGCAATAGAAACAATGAAGAATGCAGGGATTGAATTCCGCACTTCTCAAGAAATACTGAGTATGGTTAATGGATAATAGCGCGTTATTTACAGATTTTTATTCTCTGACCATGGCGCAGGGTTATTGGAAAAATAACAGAAGCGAACAAGCAGTATTTGAAATGTTTTTCCGTCATCAGCCGTTTGGCGGAGGTTATTCGATATTTGCAGGACTTGGAACTCTTTTGGAAAAAATCACAAATTTTTCTTTTTCCGATGAAGATATTATTTATTTAAAAAGTTTAGGTATTTTTGAAACAGCTTTTCTTGATTTTCTTAAAACATTTCGTTTTAACGGCAGACTTTGGGCAATGGACGAAGGAACTGTGATTTTTCCGCAGGAACCTGTAATAAGAGTAGAAGGTTGTCTTTTTGAATGTCAAATAATCGAAGGATTAATACTAAACATAATTAATTTTCAGACATTAATCGCTACCAAGGCATGCCGTGTTTGGCTTGCTTCCAAAAAAGGCTCTGTAATGGAGTTTGGTCTTCGGCGCGCACAGGGGCAAGACGGAGCCGTTTCTGCATCTCGTGCCGCTTATATCGGCGGTTCTTCAGGGACAAGTAATACATTGGCATCTTCAATCTTTAATATTCCTGCTTTGGGAACAATGGCGCATTCGTGGATAATGTCGTTTGACAGTGAAGAAGAAGCATTCAGCGCTTATGCCGATCTTTACCCTGATAGAACTATTTTTTTAATTGACACTTACGATACTTTAAAAAGCGGAATACACAACGCCATAAAAGCCGGCAGAAAATTAATAGAGCAAGGGAAAAATTTTGGAGTGCGTCTTGATTCCGGCGACATTCATTATCTTTCATTAGAAGTACGCCGTCTGCTTGATGAAGCCGGATTTAAAAACGCTTACATCACAGTTTCAAATGATCTGGATGAACATATAATAGAAACACTTGTAAAAGAAGGAGCGCCTGTAGATAGCTGGGGAGTAGGTACAAGATTAGTTACAGGCGGCAATGAATCGGCTTTTACCGGTGTATATAAATTGTCAGCTATACATGGAAAGAACGGTATTAAACCTGTAATGAAGTTTTCTGACAACCCGGATAAAACTACAAACCCGGGTATTAAACAAGTTTGGAGAATCAAAGATAAAAACGGAGCAGCAGTTGCGGATGTACTGAGTGTTGATGATAGTGAAGATATTTTAGTTGAAGGGCAGCGTTACAGTTTTTGGCATCCTTCGGCTGATTACCGCCATTTCGTTCACACAATCGAAAATAAAATACAGCCGCTTTTAAAAAAACGAATAGATAACGGCAAGCTGCTGGAAGTGACACCGTCATTAAATGAAGTAAAATCTTATGCCGAAAAAGATCTTGACAGTTTTGACTCAACGTATAAAAGGCTTTTAAACCCTCATGTATACAAGGTTTCAATCACGGAAAAGCTGCGCAATCTAAAACTGGAATTGATTCAAAAGCACCAAAAGAATATGTATTAATACCGGTAATAACCGTTGTAAAAATCACTTATTATAGATACAATTACCCATGGTTCAGACTGAAACGTTTTTTGAAAGCCACGACGGGACTAAACTTTTTTTATATCGCTGGTCGCCTGAAAATATGCAAAAACCAAAAGCGGTATTACATATAGCTCATGGAATGGCAGAACATGCTTTTCGCTATAAAAGACTTGCACAAAGGTTAACTGAAGCGGGAATTGAAGTATGGGCAGCAGATCAAAGAGGGCATGGTAAAACCGCTAACCTTGAGGTAAACGGACCTGACAAGGGCGGTCTTTTGGGGCACTGTACTGACGGTAATGGATTTATCAGCGTTACTGCCGATATCCATATGATTAATATAGAGATTCGTAAAAATAGACCCGATATTCCCTTTTTTCTTTTAGGTCATTCATGGGGCTCGTTTATAATTCAAAATTATATGGAATACTCAAAACCTCCATCAAAGGGAAACGGATCTTCTCCAGACAGTTTAAAAATAAACGGATATATTTTATCGGGAACAAAAGGACCCGGCGATTTTATGGTAAAGATCGGGGTTCCTTTTATGACATTATTCGCTTTCCTTCGAGGGCAGCGTAAAGGTTCCCGCTTTGCAAAAGCAATGGCAGACGGACCTTACAATAAACCGTTTAAGCCGAATAGAACGGCATTTGACTGGCTTTGCCGTGATGAAAAAGAAATAGATGATTATCTTTCAGATCCGTTATGCGGATTTTTATGTTCAACAGGATTTTACAGAGACTTGGCAAAGCTATTGTATAATATACACCGTCCTGACGCTACCGCAAGAATAAACCGTTCTTCGCCTGTATATGTTTTTTGCGGCAGCGCTGATCCGGTAGGTGATATGGGGAAAAGTCCTACTGCTCTTGTAAATATTTACCGTAATTTGGGAATTGATGATTGCGAGTTTGTATTATATCCGGGAGCGAGGCACGAAACACTAAATGAGACTAATCGTGAAGAGGTTATTGAAAACCTTCTTTCATGGATTAACAAACGTTGTGAATGAGATATAGATATTCAACAGGTACTAACGGCAAACCTGAAAAAAAAGCGGTTATTTACACTCGTGATGAACATGGTATTGATTTTGCCGATGTTGACAGCGAAGCTGTAAGTATTATAAGAAAATTAAAAAGCGCAGGTTTTGATTCATACATTGTAGGCGGAGCAGTGCGGGATTTAATTCTCGGTAAAAAACCAAAAGATTTTGATATAGTAAGCGCTGCAAGTCCAACCCGCATTAAAAAAATATTCCGCAATTCAAGAATAATCGGACGGCGCTTTCGTCTTGTTCATGTTTACTTCGGACAGCGGATATTTGAAGTTTCTACCTTTCGTTCATTAAAAGACGGACATACAAGTAATACATTCGGTACTATAGAAGAAGATGTACAAAGGCGTGATTTTACCTTAAATGCCCTGTTTTACGATCCGCAGCAGCAGATTGTTGTTGATTATATCGGCGGCATGAATGATATAAAAAAGAAATTAATTAAACCCATTATATCTCTTTCAGAAATTTTTACAGATGATCCTGTAAGAATGATCAGAGCCGCCAAGTACGCAGCAGCGGCAGGTTTTACAATACCATTAAATCTTAAGATGAAAATATCCGCTCAATCCAATTTACTTAAAACAATATCTCCTTCCCGTCTTACAGAAGAAATTCTTAAAATTATTAATTCCGATCAAGCCGATGTTATCGTTGATTTTCTTGACAAGATGGGGCTTTATTATTATTTGCAGCCGCAAGCCGCCATTTTAATGCGCAAAAAAGCGGGATTCAGGAAATCTTATTTGCAGACTTTAGCTGATTTAAAAGAAAAAGATAATAAAAGAGGACACGTATTAGGTTCACTTTTCCGTGACTATATGGAAGGAATTGCTGACTGGAAATCCGGAACAGTTGATAATTTCAAGGAAATTTGTAAAACAGTCCGTGATTTTGTTTTACCTATGAATCCTCCCCGTTTTGAAATGCAATATGCCGTAAAAAAGTTTTTAACATCAAAAGGTATAATAATAAAAAGAGCGTATCCAAAACCTGTTTTTGACGGATCGGAAAATACTTCATCTGCCGCCAGAAAGAGAAGACGCAAAAATAAGAAAAAGAATGAAGTTAATAACGAACAATAAAAAGTTATTCTGTAACTTTATCTATAATAATATTTACTTCTTCGATTAAAATTCCTGTATAACGTTCGATAGTATCAATTACAAATTGCTGCATTTCGTGCATTCCGCCAAGCTGGATGCCGTAAGGAACATCGATTGTTATAACAAGACGGTAACCCATCTCGGCATTTTTAACATGTAATTTTTTTATTTTTATTTCTTTATTGTATTCATCAACACAATGGGTTACCAAATGAATTAAAGCTATTTCCGAAATTATAACTCTTCCGTGTTTTGAATATACAGGTCTTACAACAGATTTTTCATGCAATGTCGGAACAGGACCGATGCCGGTTGGTACATTGCCATGCTCGCCGTGAGCGCCGGAAATTTTGCGTTTTTTTAAAATTCTTATAGCATCAAAAAAGATATTCGGATAACTTCGTTTTATTTCGATGGAAGGGACAGGAATTACATGTTTGCCTTCGATGCGTCTTGTGCGGATTGCTCTGTCAATTTCCTCCTGGGAAGCTATATCTTCGATTTTAATTATTTTTGAAGGCGGCGGAAGCTGAAGACGGGCAGCGATTTTAAAAACCATTTTTTCTGACGTTCCCAAAAGTAAAATGCGTTTAAATTTTTCGTTTAATAATCTGCGCGCGACTTCGTCTCTGTGGGATTTTTCATCAAATAAAGCGACTTTAACAGCCGCTAAAAAATTATTTTCTTTTTTAGCTGAATGTCCTGCAAGAATGCGGTTATCTCTTATTAAAAGACCGTCATCTATAATGAGGTCAATTCTGTATTTTTGAGCAACAAATTTTGCGTGAAAACTTTTTCCGGTTCCGCTATCACCTACAAGAGAGAAAACCTTTTTTTGCTTAAACGCAAACAGGATGTCAACAATAATCATCTACTTTAAAATAATAAGATGTTTAATTGCCGCACCCCGCTTTTAGGATTAATAATTGTAGGTGCGTAATTCCGCCAATAACTGCCTTGCTCTTTCTCTTACCGGTGTAATATATTGCCCTTCAGATATAAGAACCAGACATCTGATCGCTTCCGGAGAATTAATTCCGCCGTTTTTCCTTGCAATTTTTTCAAATGTATCGATAGTAGCGATAGCCATAAGATTATCAGGATTTAAATTGGAAAAACGGTTCATAACCCATGCGATATGTATTACTGTTTCGTTATTATCGTTTGATCCGATATCACCAAGGGATTTGATCGCTTCCTGAAGAACCGCTGGTTCGTTTTCGTATTGCAGAATTTCGATAAGGGATTGTCTTGCTTCTTCAGTACCCATTTGACCCAATAACCTTGCTGATTGCCGTCTAATGTCGGGGAAATTATTTACAACGCGGTTATTTTCTCTTGCTACAGATCTTCTGCCTTCTCTTGAAAGGTAATCCAATGTTTGGCGGATTTCGTCGTTTGTACTGCCTCTGCCAATCGCATCGCTTATATAACTAAGAGCGATAAATTTCTGCTCTCTGGTTGTTGATCTTGCAGTTTCCCGTATAATCATAAGTTCCATTGATTCTTGCAAATAGGATTGTTCAACAGTCATTTCCCTTTGCGTACCGCTTTGAGCGGAGGCGGCTGTTACCAATATAACCGCCATTACTAACAAGACGGAAAAACGCTTTAATGAAAACATAGTATTCTCCTTAATTTATAATTGTCCATGTATTATTTACTCTTTCCAGTGCGTATAAACGCAGCCTTTGTTCTTCACCTCTTGAATTTACATTTATTGTAAAAGCATTAACTCTGTTTGCAGTGATAAATTCAATATCATCAACCCTGCTGTTGGCTCTTGACGGCACTACAACATGAATAAAATAATCTTCCACATTTCTCAATACAATGTTACGGGTTCTCATAGCCGGCTGTTCTGATATTTGCCTTAGGTTTTCAGCGGATGAAATTTCTGCAAGATATTCCGGTGATAAACAAGCCCTCCAGGCTTGAAAATTTCTGTTTCTGATTATCTGATTAAGATTTTCGATAAATTGCTGTACTTCAATTCTTGTAGATGCATATTGAGCTTCGCTGACTGTTCTGGGATCAAAAGTATCAATTCTGCTTGTATTCCTGTCCTCTGCTGGAGCTGTGATTGTTACAGTAGATGTTACTTCAGGAGTTTCCGTCACGGCAGGTTTTGTAGTTTTACAGGAGAAGATTAAAATTGATACAAGAATAACCGGCAGGTAAAAATAAATCTTTTTCATAAGATTAATGTATACTATTTAAATGAATTTGTCAACTTTTATGAATAATTTATGGTTATTTCACCATAAATAAACCACTTGACCGGATTTTATACAAATTGTATTGTTATTTTATGTTAAAAGCCGCTTTTCCGGGCTCATTTGACCCGCCTACTTCAGGACATGTAAACATTATACAAAGGGCAGCATCTGTTTTTGATGAACTGGTGGTTGTAATAGCCGAAAATAGACAAAAAAAGTATCTTTTTACCGCAGACGAACGGGTTGAAATGATCCGTGAACTTGTAAAGAGCTGTAAAAACGTTTCTGTTGCTATTTGCGACCATTTGATTGTTGATTATCTTAAGAAGAATAATATCAAACTGCTTGTAAGGGGAGTGCGCGGACTGGAAGATTTTTCGTATGAATTTGAATTATCAGTAATGAATAGAACCCTGGATCCTAAAATTGAAACAATTTTTATGACAACAGATCCCGAGTATTTTGTAATCAGATCGTCTGCTATTAAAGAATTGGCTTCTTTTAATGGTAATTTACATGGAATGGTTCCCGAACTGGTTGCAAAAGCTCTAAAAGAAAAGTATAATTCACAAGGTATTTGAGATCCTGTATATAGATCAAATATAAGTCAATTTGACAAAAGTTATTAAAGTGTCTTGACAGCAAGAACATATTTTGTTATTATCACAATAGTTAAAGAGGTTAGATTATGGCAGTACCCAGAGGGAAAACATCAAAAGCCAGGACGAGCCGTCGGCAGTCCATTAACATGAAACTTACCGCCCCCACAATGATTGATTGTAATACCTGCGGCAACAAGGTTCTTTTACACCGGGTTTGTCCAAAATGCGGTTATTACAGGGGTAAGCAGGTAATAGTACCCTAGAATCTTTGTTGGGGGTTACCTAACGTAGTTTCCGGGAATTGAATTAAAAGTTTGATTTAAGGGGAGAAAAATGGACGAATTGTTTGAAAAAATGAAAAAGCTCATTGCGGAAAAACTGGAAGTGGATGAAGGAAAAATAACAATGGAAGCATCATTCCGCCAGGATTTAGGCGCTGACAGTCTTGATACCTATGAATTGGTCTATGCTATCGAAGAAGAAATGGGCATCAATATTCCGGACGAAAAAGCCAATGAATTTGAAACTGTAAAGGATGCTTACGAATTTATTAAATCCCAGCAAAAATAATATCCTCAGTTTAGAAAGAAAAAACGAACTGGCGGCATTTCAAAAAGCCGCCGGTTTTAAATTTAGGAACCTCTCTCTTTTAAACCAATCATTCATGCACCGCTCAGTTTCCAATGAAACCGGTAATAAAGCCAATAATGAACGTCTTGAATTCCTTGGCGACTCAATACTGGGTGCTGTCTGCGCAACATTATTATATCAAAGTTATCACGATAAAAGCGAAGGCGAACTTGCCAAAATAAAAGCTGTTGTTGTATCGGAAGAAGTTCTGTCACAAATCGCTCTTGATCTTAAGATTGATAAAATGCTGCTTCTTGGCAAGGGAGAACAAATGTCAGGCGGCAGAACTAAAAAAACAATTCTAGCCGATGCAATGGAAGCGGTAATCGGCGCTTTATATATTGACAGCGGTTATAAATGCGTTTTTGATTTTGTAAGCCGCTGTATTAAACCTCAAATTAATAAAGTTACAGGTGATGATTTTCATAAGGATTATAAATCCATACTACAGGAATTTTGCCAGCAGCAATTCAAGTGTTATCCCGAATACAACATGGTAAAACGAACCGGTCCAGAACATGAGCGCACTTTTTGGATAGAAGTGTGTATCGGAAAAACAGTTTACGGCACTGGTAAAGGGAGAAACAAAAAAAGCGCAGAACAAGATGCGGCAAAGATGGCTTATTTAAAAATAAACACATAATCCGCAGATTATTTTTTTTGTATAACTTCGGCTTTTTTAACCATATCTATAAAACTTCTTCGAAACTGCCATGGGTCGCTGCCAAGCGAATTTTGCGCCATTTGAATAACACTTTCATAAGTGATATTTCCCCTGTATATACTGTTTCTCAGCAGCATTCCAAAACCTGCAACAGATGCGGCGAACCTAAAATCTGCAGATTCACTGCCGGGCTGCCTGATAGAAGATACGGTAACAGGAAAGCTAATCAAAGAACTTGTATTTTCTGCCGGCAGTTTGTAGCGTACTTTTACAGTTAATAATTCATTTGCGTATTGTGATATATATTCGATTGGGAGCGGTCCGTATCTTAATTCGTCGCGTCTTGGAAGCGCATTTGCTTTTGCTCCCGGCGGCATAATTTCGTAAAATGCAGTAACAGTGTGTCCGGCTCCGATATCACCGGCATCTTTTTCGTCGTTGCTGAAATCCTCATCGCGCATTACACGGTTTTCGTATCCTATAAGACGATACGCACCTGCGTTAATAGGGTTAAACTCTACTTGAATTTTTACATCCTGCGCAATAGTTATTAATGTTCCGCTTAATTGTTTTACCAGCAATTTTTGCGCTTCTTCTATTGTATCGATATAACCATAATTTCCGTTGCCTTTAGAAGCAAGCTGTTTTAATGTTCCGTCCTGAAAATTATCAAGACCGTAACCTAAAATTGTCAGATAAACACCGCTTTTTGCTTTTTCAGAAATTAAATCCAAAAGCTCGCCCCGATCCCTTATTCCAACATTGAAATCACCATCGGTACATAAAATAACACGGTTTATTGCCTGAGGGTTAAAACTTTCCTGTGCTAATCTGTAAGCAAGCTGAATTCCTTCTCCGCCTGCTGTGGAGCCGCCAGCTGTTAATCTGCTTAAAGCATTATAAATTCTTTCTTTTTCATTGCAGCTTGTAGGAGGCAGCACTGTTCCGGCTTTTCCTGCATAAACGCAAATTGCCACTTTGTCATTTTCATTTAATTCGTTAACAAGCAATTTTAGTGATTCAATTACCAACGGCAGCCTGTTTGGAGCGTTCATAGAACCCGAAACATCAATTAAAAAAACAAGATTTACATTTGGGCGTGCATTTACCGGGAATTCCATACCTTTAATGGCAATTCGTGCAAGATAATGTTCAGGATTCCATGGAGCATATCCAACCTCGGTGTGAACCGCAAAAGGCCTGTCATCTGTTGGAGGTGCATAATCATAATCAAAATAATTAATGAGTTCTTCTATTCTGATAATCGAGGACGGCGGCAAACTTCCATACTCGATATATCTGCGAGTAATAGAATAACCTGCAGTATCTACATCAATCGAAAAGGTTGATAACGGATAATCTCCAGCGTGCAAGAAAGGATTATCAACGATATGATCAAAGTTTCTGGGATCAAACTCTTCTTCGTAATCTAAGTCAGTAAAATCAGTTTCGGATAACACAGCGCCGAAAAAGCCTAAAAAGCCGAATCCCGGACCTTTTGAATATGAACAAGAGAAAACAAAACCTAAAAATAAAACAGTAACTGTAAAATATATAATTATTTTTTTCATGTAGTTATTATAACACTAATTTTTTATTAAACAAGTAAACTTTCCTTAATACTTAAAAAGATACTGTTTTATTAATCTTGTCAGCAATTTCCAATAATCTTTCTTTTGTATTTTGTTCCGGATCATCCAGCACTGTTTCCAACAATTTTTTTAAAATAACTCCCATTGTTTTGCCGCCTGCGATACCAATTTTCATCAGGTCATTTCCAGAGACTGCAAGGTCTTTAATAGTGAATGCGCTGCCGGCTGTTAAGATTTTATTAACTCTTTCTACAAGTTGTTTTATTGAGCGGTAATCGGGTTCTTTGCCGGAAAAACCGTAAATATCGGCACGGCGAAGACAATAAATATCATCAAGATGAGTTTCTCCTACACGAGCTATGAATCTGCGGACAGCGGCATCCGACCAGTTTTCTGTGTAAAGGAACATGTGTTGATTTACCAAGTGGCATACTTTATCGATAACAGCATTTGAATAGCGCATGCGGTTTAATAAAACATGGCACATCGCAGCCGATACTTCTTCGTGGCGGTAGAATGTCCAAACACCAACTGGGTCGAGCTCTCGAACGCTTGGTTTTCCAATGTCATGAAAAAGAGCAGCCAGGCGCACCTCTTTGGAAAATTCTTTTGCAGCAGCATAATCGCAGGCTAATAGGCTGTGATCCAAAACATCAAATTGATGAAACCCTTTTTGCTCTATATTGCGGCAATCGGTAAGTTCCGCAATAAAAAGTTTTAAAAGACCTGTATTTTCCATTAAACGAAACCCTAAAGACGGAACAGCAGATGATATTATCTTGTCAATTTCTTCCCGCACACGCTCCCAGGAAACTTTTGCGCTTATGGAAAGAGCGCCGTTTATTGCTTCTAGTGTATTTTTTTCTATTTTAAAACCAAGCTGTGAAGCAAACCGCACAGCACGCAGCGGGCGCAAGCCATCCTCGCTGAAACGTTCATTTGCATCTCCCACACAGCGGATTATTTTTGCTTTAATATCTTTAACGCCTTTAAAAGGGTCAACAATTTCTCCTTTTGGAAGACGCAGTGCGATTGCGTTCATTGTAAAATCCCGCCGTGACAAGTCTTCTTCTATAGTTGCTGCATAATTTATTTTATCAGGCCGCCTGCCGTCAGAATAATCGGATTCAGTTCTAAACGTTGTAATTTCTGTACTGTGGTTTTTAAAAAGAGCCGTTACTGTTCCGTGTTTAATGCCTGTGGGAATAACTTTGCCGCCTGCTTTTTTTATTATCGCTGTAACTTCGTCGGGCAGCGCATTTGTTGTCAAATCCCAATCATGATTTTTTTTTCCTCGTAACATGTCTCTTACAGCGCCGCCAACAAGGTAAATTTCTTTATTGTTATTGATAAAAAGCGCGGCAATTTCTTTTAGTATTGGGTCAATAGTTATTCTCAATTGAATTTTCCTTGTTAATTGAGTATACTAGATTTATTCTATAAATTCATCACACGGAGTCACGGAGACACAGAGGGCACGGAGAAGATTACGAATGAAAACTCCGTGCCTTTGTGCCTCCGTGTGAAATAATGGAGAATGATGCTAGGAATAATATTTACAGGCGGAGCAGCACCGGATACGAAAATAATTAAAAGAATACTCGAAAATGCCGGCAAAGACACACTTATTGTGGCTGCAGACTCTGGGTTAGATGCAGCAGTAAGAGCCGGCGTAAAACCCGATTGGATTATCGGTGATATGGATTCTATCGAAGAAAAAGCGTTTCTCGATACATTTGCGCAAGACCGTGTTATACGTCATCAGCATGATAAAGACTATACAGATACAGAGCTTGCTTTTTTACTGACACAGGAAAAAGGATGCGATCGGGTTTGGATTATAGGAGGCGGCGGAAGCACCAGGGTCGACCATCTTTTTGGAATACGCTGTCTTTTTGAAAGAGAAGTTTTTCCGCACAGATGGATAACCGAATCTGCGGATATTTATTGTATAGATGCTGATTGTAAAGGAAACAGTCAGTTATCATTAAATGCAGAAAAAGAAGCATCTGTTGCCGTGTTCCCGCTGGGAGATAAAATATGGAAGGCAAAAAGCAAGGGATTAAAATGGTCCCTGGACGATCTAACATGGAATCGTGGTTTTTTTGGACTAAGTAATGTTGCATTAGACGGTGATTTTTCAATTACTGCCATAAACGGACGTTTTATGGTAATATTACAATTGTAAAATAAAAAAGGAATGTTAATGTCAGCAGTTTTATTAGACGGAAAAGCGCTTGGGTTGAAAATTCGACAGAGCGTTAAAGAAAGAGCCGCCGCTTTAAAACAAAAGGGAATTACTCCGTGTCTTGCCGTTGTATTAGTCGGCGATGATCCGGCAAGTCTTTCTTATGTCAAATCAAAAGAAAAAGCTCTTGCAGAAGCCGGCATGGAAAGCCGTGACATAAGACTTCCACAATCTACAAGCGAACAGCAGCTTCTTTCTATTATCAGCGAATTAAATAAAGACGATAAAGTTCATGGAATCCTCGTTCAATCACCAGTGCCTAAACATATTAACGAAGAAAAAATAAACGCAGCGGTTGCTCCGCAAAAAGATGTTGATTGTTTCCATCCTGATTCAGTTGGAAATATGGTTTTAGGAAGACCCGGGTTTTTACCCTGTACACCGCATGGTGTTTTAATGCTTTTACGTGAATATAATGTTCTTGTGGCTGGATCTCATGTTGTTATAGTAGGAAGATCTAATATCGTAGGAAAGCCGCTTGCCAACCTTTTAATACGCCGTGAATATAATGCTACTGTTACTCTTTGCCACACAGGTACAAAAGATCTAAAGTACCATACATTGCAGGCGGACATTTTAATTGCAGCGGTTGGAAGCGCCGATTTAATAAAACCAGATATGGTAAAAGAAGGAGCGGCAGTAATCGATGTTGGAATTAACCGTGTAAACGATTCGTCTTTACCAAAAGGTTATCGTGTATGCGGAGATGTCGACTCTGCTGTAATACAAAAGGCAGGTTTTTTTACACCGGTTCCGGGTGGTGTGGGACCTATGACAATTGCAATGCTTTTACAAAACGTAATCGAAGCTGCGTTAGCAACTGCCGGTAAATAAGGAGTTAAAATGTCAAACGAACCTGAATGGAAAGATGCTAATCCTTCAACAGAGAATCTGCCGAACAAAGGCAGATTAAT
This sequence comes from Treponema sp., assembly GCA_009781475.1. Taxonomy (GTDB): domain Bacteria; phylum Spirochaetota; class Spirochaetia; order Treponematales; family Breznakiellaceae; genus WQXQ01. Next base: position 14,692 of record WQYB01000029.1, on the reverse strand, counting down.
TATCCAATTAATTGCAGGCGGTATTGCTCTTTTTGTTCTAACATATGTTGGAATGCGGCTGAGGCATGTAGGACTTGCGGTAGGTTCATTTACATTTATCTCCGGTTTGATTATGCTAGTTCGCAGAAAACAGTTTTTTTACAAACCCGGTCTTATTGTAGTTTTTTGCGGATTTCTTATGCTGCTTGCGTATCAGCCGATTGGAATAGTTAAAGGGTTTGCAATATTTTTTCTGGTTATCGGTTCAATAGGTCTTGTTATAATTGGTTTATTTAAAGCAATTAAATTAGCATGGGAATTGGGAAAATTTTCATAAAAAAAATAAGGAGTAGTTATGAGTGATATTGAAGAAAAAAAAGAAGTTTTATCAACAGCAAAATTATCAAGGTTGGGTGTGACAGCAATAATTTATTTTGTAATTGGAATTTTTCTTTTGTTAGTTACTATTATTCCAAGCGAGAATGTATTTGGTTTTGTTGTAGGCGGACTTGTTTTATTGTTTGGTCTTTGTTCTTTTGTATCAAAAGAACCGACAGACAGAAAAGTAGGTATAATTTTAGTATTGGTAGGCGCTTTAACCCTTGCTTCTAAAATGAATATACCTGCTATTTCCAGAATATCAAAAATTCTTTTGATAATCGGAGCAAGTTTTATAATAATAATCAGCATCTACAACAGCGTTAAGTTTTTTATAGGTCTTAAGAGAAGATCTTGAATTACTTTACTTATTCTTTCGTGTGCGAACCAAAGGTTCGAGTTCGTGTGGTTTGTGGTAAAAATTTCTTAATTTAGTTTTTATAATGAATAAAAAATACTTTTTTGAAACCTACGGCTGTCAAATGAACAATGCCGAGTCCGCGGCATTAGCTCTTGTTTGCAAAGAACGCGGGTGGACAGAAGCGGCTGACAGCGATGAAACCGATCTTGTTTTAATCAATACCTGCTCTGTCCGGCAGACAGCAGAAAAACGCGCGTTTGGCAGAATCGATCATTTTGTAGCAATCAAAAAAAAGTATAAACAAAATCTTGTCATTGTTATTGCAGGCTGCATGGCGCAGCGCCTTGGTGACAAATTAATAGAAAAATACAGTTTAGTTGATTATGTAATGGGAACTTCGGCTCGTTCAATATTCCCTGTTATTCTTGAAGCAGCCGAAAACGGCACAAAAGCAAACCTCAATCCTGATGAAAAGGCTGTGTTTTCTTTTTCAAAATCTCATCTTGAACAAGGGCAGTTTCGAAGTTTTATTCCAATTATGCACGGTTGCAATAGTTTTTGTTCTTACTGTATTGTTCCCTATGTACGGGGCAGCGAAGTTTCAAGAGATCCTGAAAATATTAAACAGGAAATACACCTTGTTGCGCAAAAGGGAGTGCGGGAAATTACCCTGCTTGGGCAAAATGTAAACAGCTACAATTGGCCGGGCAGCACTGATTTTTCATCACTTCTGAAAATTGTCGCAGACGAAGTACGTAACAACGGAATAAACTGGGTACGTTTTCTTTCGGCAAACCCCGCCAATTTTTCGTCAAAAACAATAGAAGTGCTGGCTGCCAATAAAGTTTTTTGCCGTCATATTCATTTGCCTGTCCAACATGGCTCAAACAGCATATTAAAAGCCATGAACCGCGGTTATACAATAGAGCGATTTGTCAAATTGGTAAATGAAATTAGAGCCGCTATGCCGGAAATCACAATTTCTACTGATATTTTGGTAGGATTTCCCGGTGAAACAGAAGATGATGTTAGAAAAACACTCGATATAATGGAAGAAATTAAGTTTTTATACTCGTTTATGTATCATTTTAATCCTCGTGAAGGAACAAAGGCTTACGATTTACCCGACAGGATCGAAGATGATGTTAAAAAAGAAAGGCTTTCAAGGGTTATCGCTTTGCAAAAAACCCATACAACGCAGCTTTTAAAAAGCCGAATTGGCAGCAGCGAAATCGTATTAATAGAAGGAATTTCCCGAAAAAATGCCGATGAATTAATAACAAGGACAGAAAAAGACGAAAAGGTGGCAGTTCCTGGTCCCGCATCGATGATTGGCTCTTTTGCCAAAGTAACTTTATCGGGTTTAAAGGGAAATACATTTCGCGCAAAGGAGTTATCATGCCCTGGCGATTAATCATCATCATTATTATTTTTTCAATATTTTTAGCTTTTATAGCTTTAAATCTTGATGACAATTATAAAAGTGATATTAATTTTGGATTTGAAAAGGCAGAAAATGTTCCGGTTTTCTTTACAATATTTATTTCATTTGCCATAGGTTTTTTCTGCGCTTTACCTTTAATTTTCTATGTAAGAAAAAAACGCAATGATATACCGCAAAAGATAAATAAAACCAGTAATTATGATTTACCGAATGTACAGACACCAGGGCATGAAAGGGTAACTGTGGATTCTGATGACCAAATAAAAAAAGACGCTGCTTCTGCCAAAAAAAGATTTTTGTCAAGAAATAACGGCGGTAAATCATGAAAAACCTAAAAAAGACTATGGTTTTTATCATGTTTTTTTTAACATTAAGTATTTTGCTGCCATGTGTTGTTTATCCGCAAACAGGTATTTCCCTGGAAGCAGAAATTCAAAATATCGAAAGAACAATAAACAGACAAGGAATTTCAGCGGCAGATAAACAGCAATCTTTAATTCAGCTTGCACGCCTGCGTCAGCTGACAGGTGATATTGAAGGAGCAGCAAGAAATTGGCTGGAAGCCGCTACAGCAATACCGGGCAGGGTTGATGAAAACGCGCTTTTATCGTGCGCTTACTGTCTTGCTGCGATGGGTGAATGGGATAGAGCTTTGGCTGCTTTGGAACCAATGTTATCAAGAAATATCCGTGCAAGATTTTTAGATATTACTATTAAAGCAATAAAATCAGGCGATGTTTCCGGACTTACCCTATTGGCTGATCATCCTGAATTTTCTGAACTGAAAGCGGAAATACTTTTTATGTTATGGAAGGTGTCAGGCAGATTTAACGGAAGTTCAGATAGATACAGGCTGCGGCTTATTAATGAATTTCCGCAAACACTGGAGGGAAGATTAGCCGCAGGTGAATCATCATCGATTATCGTCCGTCCTAATCCTTTTTGGCTTTTTGCTGGAGGGCTTGATTCCCTGCCATTGGTTGAAACTGCATCAGCGCCAAGAGTGAACCCCGCGTCATCAGGTACATCATCAACCGGTACAACATCAGCAAGTACATCAGCTCCTGTTACTCAAACACCAACTCAAACTTCTATACCTTCTCAAACAACTCCTGTTCAAACAACCGCTGTTTCTGGTCCTAGATTACAAACCGGTATTTTTAGCCAGCAGGCAAACGCGCAAACTTTGGCAGCAAATCTAAGATCAGCGGGTTTTTCTCCTACGATTGAACAGCGTGTTGTAAACGGTAATCCAATGTGGGCAGTCACTGTTCCTGTAGGTCAAGACCAGGCTCGTACAGTCAGCGCACTTCGCGCTGCAGGTTTTGACTCCTTCCTAATTAGATAAATTAAGAATATTAGTTCTCGCAGAGGCGCAGAGACGCAAAGCAGTAGTTTGATATCATAAATCAAAACAAGAAATATATTTGAAATTTCAAATATTTATAGTGATAATGTAAAGAAATCGAACATCAACTTTGCGTCCTTTGCGTTCTTTGCGAGATGAATTCTTTAAATATCTATTGGCTAAAGTAATAAAAAAGTGTAAGGTAAACCAAGGATTGGTAAAAAAAATGAAACAGTATTCACAGATGGATGCGGCTGAGTTATCTGCTCTGAAAAGCGAACTTGAAAGCGTTTTTTCCAGGTATAAAGAAAATGGCAAAAAATTAAACATGACAAGAGGAGTTCCTTCTGACGATCAGTTGGCGCTTTGCAATGATATGTTAACATGCCTTACGGCAAATGATTATAAATCCGCAAACGGAACAGACTGCCGCAATTACGGCGGACTGGACGGAATCCCGGAAGTAAAAAAAATATTTGCAGACCTTTTGGAATTAACCCCTGATGAAGTAGTCGTCGGCGGAAGTTCATCTTTGGCTCTGATGTTCGATAACGTTTCTGTAAACGTATCGCACGGTGTCAGAGAGGGGAAACCATGGCAGAGTCAGGGACAGATAAAGTTTTTGTGTCCGTCACCGGGATACGACAGGCATTTTACAATTTGTAATTATTTTCATATTGATATGATTCCGGTTGCAATGGGCGAAGACGGTCCCGATATGGATGTTATCGAAAAATTGGTTTCATCTGATCCTATGATCAAAGGTATCTGGTGTGTACCAAAATATTCAAATCCGACAGGTATTGTTTATTCTGACGAAACTATAAAACGTTTTGCAAAATTAAAACCAGCCGCCGATGATTTTCGAATTTATTGGGATAACGCTTATGCGATTCATGATCTTGGAGAAACAAAAAAGATTTTAAATATCGTACGTCTTTGCGAAGAAGCGGGAAACCCTAACATGGTTTATGTATTTTCTTCGTTCTCAAAGGTAAGTTTTGCAGGCGCTTCGATGACATGTATGGCTTCATCAAAATCAAATTGTGAATATATTAAACAGCGTTTAACCGCGCAGACAATCGGACCTGACAAGTTAACTCATCTTCGCCACGCGCGTTTTTTCAAAGATGCGGCAAATGTAATGGCACACATGGAAAAACATGCGCAAATTCTGCGTCCCAAATTTAAACTTGTAAACGATAAACTGGAAAGTCATTTAGGTGGTCTTGGCATAGGTACATGGACAAAACCTGAAGGCGGTTATTTTGTAAGTTTTGATTCACTTGACGGTTTAGCAAAACGCATTGTAGCTCTTTGTTCTGAAGCCGGCGTGGCTTTAACTCCGGCAGGCGCGACATATCCAAACGGCAAAGATCCAAAAGACAGCAACATCCGCATCGCTCCAACCTTTCCGCCTCTTACAGAACTGGAAGAAGCAATGGAAATATTCTGTGTTGCTGTCAAACTTGCAAGTGCAGAAAAACTTTTAAACACTTAAATTGTATTCGGGAGGATATATGAGTTACGTAGACAATATAATAGCATTGGTAGAAAAAAAAGACGCAGGACAGCCTGAGTTTATTCAAGCTGCAAAAGAAGTACTTGATTCATTGCGGATCATCGTTGACCAGGACAGTATTTATGAAAAAGCAGGTCTTTTGGAACGGCTTATAGAACCAGAACGTATGATTGCTTTTAGAATTCCGTGGGTAGATGATGCGGGTAAAGTACATGTTAACCGCGGTTTTCGCGTTCAATATAATTCTGCAATCGGACCTTACAAGGGCGGCATTCGTTTTCATCCTTCGGTGAATCAAAGCATTATTAAATTTTTGGGTTTTGAACAAACGTTGAAAAACTCCCTTACGGGGCTTCCAATGGGCGGCGGTAAAGGCGGCTGCGATTTTGACCCGAAAGGTAAAAGCGAAAACGAAGTTATGCGTTTCTGCCAGTCTTTTATGACAGAGTTATACCGTCATATCGGTCCTGACACTGACGTTCCGGCAGGAGACATTGGAGTGGGAGCCAGGGAAGTCGGTTTCATGTACGGTCAGTACAAAAGAATTGTTAACAATTTTACCGGAGTTTTTACCGGCAAGGGTCTTACATGGGGCGGAAGTCTTGGAAGAACCGAAGCAACCGGTTACGGACTTGTATATATAGTAGACGAATATCTTAAAACCATAAGTGACGGTTTTAAGGGTAAAAAAGTTGTAATTTCCGGCAGCGGCAATGTCGCTATTTTCGCGGCGCAAAAAGCGCAATCCCTGGGAGCGACAGTAATCGGCATGTCAGACAGTAACGGATTTATTTGCCATAAAGAAGGCATCAATCTTGATACCATGAAAGATGTCAAACTTGTAAAAAGAGAAAGACTTACAAAGTATGCCGAAGTCCACAAGGATGCAGTTTATACAGAAGCATCAAAGGGTAGGGTATGGGATATCGCTTGTGATATTGCTTTACCATGCGCTACTCAAAACGAACTTTTTATTGATGATGCAAAAAACCTTGTTAAAAACGGATGCAAAATTGTCGGTGAGGGCGCGAATATGCCTACAACAATGGATGCAACAGAATATCTTCTTGGTAATGGTATTGCATTCTTCCCGGGCAAAGCTGCCAATGCAGGAGGCGTATCAACATCAGGTTTGGAAATGTCTCAGAACAGCACACGTCTTTCATGGTCATTTGATGAAGTAGACGCCAAACTTAAAAACATCATGGCAGGCATTTTTAAAAGTATGGACAGCGCAGCAAAAGAATACGGAAAACCCGGCAACTTTGTTTTAGGCGCGAATGTGGCAGGTTTCAAAAAAGTCGCCAAAGCCATGCTGGATCAGGGAGTGATCTAAGTTTTATTTATTTTTTTTTACCACGAACCACACGAAAAACACGAAATTGTACTTCGATATCTATCTTCATTTTCGTGATGGTTCGTGTGGTTCGTGGTTAAGTTCTTTGTTTAATTTACAGGTGTTAGTGTAATCGGGGGTTCGAGCAGTTCCTGCACACCGCTAGTGCCAATTCGAACCCTCGATAATATCAAAACCCCTGCCGCATATTCTGTTGTGTAAACCATGCGGCGTTCATCGCCTTCTGTATGGCGCAGTTCAAGAAGATTTTTACCGTCAATCTGGTAAAGTACATAATGCCCTCTTCTTATATTTCCGCCGGAATTTATCGTATATTCACCTGAATCATGGAATTGTATTCTGCCCCATGTACTGTCGTAAACAGCATTAATACTTTGTTGAATTTCCGATATTGTTTCCCTTGTAAACAGAGGTCCTGCACGTCTGTAAGTTCCGTCCCAGGCTGTATTCGCTGTTATTCTAAGACGTACATCTTCGTCAACTGTAACTCTGATACTGTTAAGAGATTCCAGTTCAATAAAAATATTCCGGCGCAGAGTATTTATTGAAATATTTTGGCTGCTTATACGCATACCCAAACGGGTATATGCGGAATTTTGCCATATAAAAACCTGCTGGGCTTCATCACCGAAAAATATTATTTCTTTTCCTGCCGGATCAAAATATAAAAATTGCTTTGTATCTTCAGTTCCCTGCGGACTTACAAAATACCAAAGATCATTTAAAAAATCTTCAAAAACACCGGGAACTCCGCTTAATAGTTCACGCAGCCGTCTTTGTTCAATTTGCGATCCGGGTATTCTTGTCAATCTGATTTGTTCATACACACCATTGCTGGGATTAAATGAATAAATTGTTTCTATTTGATCCAGTATGTTAAAAGATGAAGTATCATGCCCGTACGCCGCAATGTTAAAACTCTGTCCCCTTGACATTCCCTGCTGATATGCAAGGGTGCGCCCTGTTTCCTGAATTACAATAGAGCCGTCAATTTGTATTTCTGCAATTTTTATATAATTCTGACCTGAAGTACGCCTGATTATTGTCATAGTATGTTCATTATTTGCGTTCATGCCATTAACAACTATACAGTTATTTCTATCTCCTATTAAATCCATACTGTACATTGTGATTGTATCAATACGGGAAGCGGCAACAGGTATATCCCATAAACGTCTGTAATTTCTGGTTCTGTCATCGAAAGCTAAAAATGTTATAAAAAAAGCAGAGTCTGCATTATTACGATAAACAACAAATTGCTCTTCGGGAAAATCAGAACCGCTTTCCCTGTTTAAGACAGCAATTGCTGTTTCTCCGTCTTCCAAAGGGATTTTTGTATTTAAGTTATCTTCCCAAAATATATTCCCGGATTGTCCGGTTGAAAAAATTGAATCTGCATCAGTTACAGTAATAAATGTTGTTCTTACACTATCAGTTGTTTGCGAAGGAATAAAATTTTTCCAAAGACCTGTGGCAAGGACAATGATAAATAAGATAGAAAATATAGATATAAAAATATAAAAGCCCGTAAATGATTTTTTCATTTGATATCTACATTATCACATTTTTCTTTGAGATTCTATGCAGTATGGAGTAAATAGGTAATTTTACTGATTTCTGAAAAAAGCCGATGCTGCCGATCTGACCCTTGAATCAAGGTTCAATCCTACGACAAGCGCACGCCATTCGGAAAATTCTTCGATCCTGGAAAAACGTATCAAATTACCCTGCGGATTTGATATAACTGATGAAAGCGCGGCAGGAGAAGCAGAAATTAACAGTGTATAACTGAAAGAAGAACTCTGTCTTGCGGAGGCTTCTGTGAGCGCTCCGTAAAAATCCGGATTATTTCCTGATGTAGTCATTTCTCTAATGCTTCTTTTTGCGGTTTCCTTGGCATCCCCTTCCATTCTGCCTGTATAAATTATCCTTGCAGAAGGTCCGGCGTTCCATACAGTAACCCTGTCTCCTTCCACTAAAATCTGATCCAGGCGGTTAAAAACCCATGCGGTAACTTCGTCTTTTACATCCGTAAGAGAATCAGAGCCGTCTATAATTAAATTTACATCGATTGGGGCACGCTGGCTTGCTGATTGAGCGTAAATATTGGAAAAACCCGGAAAGATTACCAGGACGAGCATCAGAAATATTGCCTTTTTGGCACTGTTTTTAGCTTTATTTTTCATGCCCGAATTTTACCATGTTTTTTTAAAAAAGGCTAGGGTTTTATGGTTATTTTAATTTTTATTAAATTATATCTTGACATAGCCGAATCCGAATTCCATGGTAAATTTCATAAAAAAGGGCTTTACAATAAGTTCGAAAATATGGTATCCTTCCAAATAAGGTTGTAGTTATAAAACTAAATTTATAAGGAGAGTTATATGGGAGCAATTGATCTGCCCAAATCCCCGAATGTATTCCATCCGGAGAAACCAAGCGCAGTCGGTTCACGCAATTCATTGGCACAGGAATACCGTGATCAGCAGGCTGAAGTAAATCTATTACTGGAAGAGGAAACCAATAAGGTTATCCACCACCTGACAGCAAGGCTGCCTAAAGACGTACTTGATCGTCTTGATATAATGGGCGGTATTAAAGAAAAGCTGTACAATTACTTTAACCAGAACTATCAGAACATGTTCAACCGTTACATGGTAACGAGCGAAGATGAAATGGTAAAAAAGGTCAGAAACTTTGTTGACAAAGAAGAAACAAAAGTTCTGACTCGCTACACACCAAAAGAAATTGCTGACCTGCTTGACGCTGTCGGCGGCGCTGACAAGTTCAACACAGGTGAAGTTGAAAAATCCGTTGTTAATATGTACGGCCACTTACAGGGACATATTCAAAGAGGTGTCAACGAACTTGAAACACACACAAACAGCATTCTTCGCCAGAAAACAGACACCGGCGCTTTCGTCCGCGGTGAAAATGCATATTCAATCGTAAAGTGCGCATTCAAAGACAATCAGAACAAACCTAAAACTGTAACAGATGTTAAACTTTCTGTTAACATTTTAGAATCAGAACTTATAAGCCCGATTTTCCATTATCAGGTAACTGTTGAATATCTTGTAAAAGATTTAATTGCAAAACACATAATCGACAGTATTGATAAACTTGTAGAACAGATTAAAGACGACAGAATCGATCAGGGTCTTGAAGAACTTTCTGACGGCGAAGTTATCTTTACAAAGCTGAACAAAGTTGAAGCGTTTACAGATGATAATGCAGAAGAAGCAAAATCAAGACGTTATACTTTCATGGCAAAAACACTTATGGATAGACTTACCGACCTTCGCGCGGAAATCGATCCGGAATCATTCGATGCTTTAAATGTTCGCGAAAACATCAAAAAAATCATCGACATGGAAAACATCAGAAACCGCGGTTTCAACACAGCGATTAACTCAATTACTTCAATTCTTGATACTTCCAAAATGGGATATCAGTATATTGAAAACCTTAAAAACGGACGTGAAGTTAATATCCGTGAATACGAAGATACTGACACAGCCAATCTTCCTGACGAACGCTATTCAATCAAAATGCGCTTCTTTGATAATGCTCAGCTTATTGAAGATCGCAAGGCTTATGATGTTCAGGTTAAGAGCTTTGAAACTGAAGTACAGCATCTTTGGGATGTTCTTGAAGTTAACTATCAAGACAAGAAAAGCGCTTTCAAAATCAACGATTTCCAGGATCTTGCAAAAAGAAGCAAAGGTAAAATCCGCAAAACAATTAAAGACAAAAGCGGCGAACCACTTTATGAAGACATTGCAAAGGTATGGGACGAAATTTCCTTTGTTAAATCAGCGGAAACAGAAGTTGAAAAATCAAACCGCACATACGTTTATGAAAAAGACAGAATCCGCACAAGAATTATCAGAATGCGCGATCGCATGAGAAAAATGTATGACTTCCAGTATCCGGCAGAACGCCGCTTTATGGAAGAAAGACTTTCATGGCTCGAAAGGGAATATTACAGATTTGACTATATGATCAATCCGTATCACCTCCAGCCAGGTCTTTTATTGGACGTAGATATTACCTCCATTAAACGCAAAAAAGTTACCCTCGACGCTATGGCGAACGTATTAAACGAATTCCTCCATGGTGTTTCAAAAGGCTTCTCTGATGCAGCATTCGCTTCATTCAGCCGCAGAAGATCAACAGTACGTGAAGACATTAACCAGTCATTCGCAGCTGTATCTGATGATGAAGAAGAAGCAGTTGCAGCAGCAGCACCTAAACCAAGAGCAGCTATTTCAGCTCCCAAGAAATCTTCAAAACCTGCAGCAAAGAAAAAAGGTGTTGTAGATTCTAGAGGAAAAGCAAAAAGATCAGGACGCGGTATTGCAGAACTCTAAGATAAGGGTTATGTAAGGGAACGTTTGTTTGCTTAGCGCCCCTGAGAATTACTCGGGGGCGTTTTTTTTATTCATAAAATTAAGGGGGATATATGGCGGATAGTACTAATCTGGAAATCCTTTCTACCCGTTCGGGCTTTAACAGTGCGGTTTGACATATTAAAAAAACAATGGAAATTGCCGGAAGCGCAGGAGCGAATCTTGGTGATATTATTTATGAATTAGATGATGATGAATTAACTAGCAGCAGAATAGGTTTGCTTTTAAGGATGTTATTGGTCGACAAACTTGGTTACAAGACAGCATCTTCCAATCTTTCCGGTACTATTGACGATATTTCTGCTCTTGCCAAGGTATTTGGTAAATGGAATGGCGTTGATCTTGTTGCTGCTTATTATCATCCCGAATTAGGTCTTCTAATAGCAAATCCTAAAGTTGCCGAGGAATTGGCAGGTTTCGGGCAATTGCGAAAACGTGAATTAATGGTAGTATATGCGGGATTTCAGGGAAAAGAAACAAATGATAATTGCCAGAAAGCAGCTGATCTTGCTCTTCGTTTATTCGAAGGGTCCAAAGTTACCCCTCCTGCTTCTCTGACAAAGGGAAAATATACAGTAAAAAAAGTTTCTAAACCGAAAAAAGCATCTGATGAAAAACCTGCAAAATCAAAAACAAGTGTTAAAGGCAAAGCAGGAGCTAAAGGCAAAGTGGCCGCTTCTGTGGCTAAAAAAGGTGAACAGCCAAAAGCAGCTGCAGGCAGTCCAAAGAACATGACACCAAGATATGCTGTTATAGTTCAAAATGAATTATTCCATAATGGAAACGTTGAAGCATGGAAGAGGATTGTTGCCAGTTATAAAGCAAAACATCCCAATTTAACGGTATATATATATTATGAAAACGAAAGAATCCTTGATATTAACTCATTGTTTAAATGGGGTAAGGTAAAACATGGTACTGCTATTGAGTTTGCTGTAGCCGGAGAAGGAATACAGGATGTGGCAAAATTGCAGCGTTATTTGGCACAGGGAGCCAGTCAAATGTTTGAAGCGTTCCTGCGAGGACCGGTAAATTCCGTCCTTAAACTATTTTAAATAAGGAAATTATATGGACTCGAGAATACATTTTTTTAGCCAAAAAGACGTAATCCCTGCAAAGGTAAAACCTGAATTGCTGGGTATTCGAGGCAGACAGGCGAATGAATTTGCCGAACTTGGATTTCCAATTCTGCCTGGTATTATTCTGGATACAGAAATAGCGTCAGAAGTAGATCCAAAAGCTGCCAGAAAAGACATTACGGATCTTTTAAACAAATGTTCAAAACTGGTCGGCAAGAATTATGGGGATAAAGATAACCCAATGCTTTTGAAGATTATTATTTCTTCAAACATGGCGATTACAAATTATCCTGCTTTACATAATTTTGGTCTTGTTAAATCCGTATTAAGCGGTTTTAGTAAATGGGTTGGCGCAGATTTTGCCACAAGTGAAGTGCTTTTCATGATCAGCGGCATGCTGATGATTCAGGAAAGAATAAAAGAACTTGAAAATAAACCAAAAGAAAAAGATGAAATTTCAGCTAAGTTAAAACTTATCAAAAGAATTTTGGGTATTAAAGGTCCTTCTAACGAACTTCATGCAGAAGATAAAACACCGCTGCCAAAGAAAAAAACAGCATTGGAATACATGGATGAATACGGCAAGTATTTCCCCAAAGGTTTTTTTGATGATCCTGAAACTCAGCTTTTAACAACCCTTGGTGAAATTTCCAAAATGCTTAAAATGGATGAACAAAACGATAATGATACAGCTATTGTAATTCAGCCTATGGTATATGGAAATTACGGTAAAGCATCATGCTCCGGTTATTTCTTTAGCCGCAATGTTGTAACAGGCGATAAAAAACTGCAGGGAAATTACTTTACAGGAAAGTTTAACGAAGTTGGCTCTACAGGGCACGAAATAAATAAAATTGATGCCGCTCACCTTAAACAGCTGGAAAAAATCGCCTGGACTTTAGAAGATAAATTTAAAGAAATCCGGCAGGTTCGTTTTACAGTTGAAAACGGTAAATTATGGCTGATAGAACAAAGACTTGTAGATCAAAAATCTACACAATCAGATCTTAAACTTTTACTTGATCTTCAAAAACGAAAAATCGTAAATGCTGATCATGTAATTAAAGCAATAGATCCGCTGCGTCTTAATGAAATCCTGCATCCTGTTATAAATCCATCCAGCGTAAAAAGTTTTAAATCCTGGAAAGGCGGTATTGCAGGAGCGCCAGGCGCTGCAATTGGCAGAGTATTCTTTAGCACAGATTCTCTTTTGGAAGCGAAAAAAGCCGCAATACAAAACAACGAAGACGGCCGTTTTATCCTTGTACTTGAATCTTCTTTTGCAGAAGACGTTAAAGCGATAGAAGTTAGTACAGGTGTATTAACTGCAGAAGGCGGTTATTCAGCTCACGCTTCTGTAGTAGCGCGTCAGTATGGTAAAGTTTCGCTGGTTTCTCCGATTCTTAAAATTAAAGGAACCAAAGCTACATTGGGCGAAATTAGTTTTTCTGAAGGCGATTATATTACTATTGATGTACCATTTTACGGTCAATCATCTGTTTATTTGGGAGTTGCAGAACTTATCGAACCTGATCCTAAAGGTTCGGGGCTTTTGGATTTTATCGCACTTACAAAAACATATATCAACGATTTCCATGTAAGAGCAAATGCGGATACTCCAAGAGATGCAGCTTTGGCATTAAGTTTCGGAGCCGAAGGTGTTGGTTTATGCCGTACAGAACATATGTTCTTTAAAGCTGATCGCATCAATGTATTCCGCGACATGCTTTTATCGGACGACAGAAAAGAACGTCAGAAAATCCTAAATAAGCTCCAGATAATGCAGCGTGAAGATTTTTACGGCATCATGAAAACAATGGCAGGCAGGGAAGTAACAATCCGCTTGTTGGATTCGCCTTTGCATGAATTTATGCCTCACAACCCTGATGAACTAACTGCTTATATTAACCATGTCGCAAAAGTAAAAGGAACAAAACCTTCAAAAGCAGATATAACATCCAGAATTGACGCTTTACATGAATTTAACCCAATGCTCGGACATCGAGGCTGCCGTATTGCTGTCTCTTACCCTGAGATTTACGCAATGCAGGTAAAAGCAATTTTTGAAGCTTCCTATAAATTAAGATCTGAAAAGATTGATGCAAGACCGGAAATTATGGTTCCAATTATCATGAATGCTTCCGAACTTAAACTTATCGCTTACGGTAAAAAGATCGAAGGTTTTAATTATATGGGTATCGTTGATATCGAAGAAGCTCTGCGCAAAGAATTAAAAGCAAGAGAAGTTGAGTACAAGATTGGTACTATGATAGAGCTGCCGGCTGCAGCGCTTGATGCAGGAGAAATCGCAAGATACGCGCGGTTCTTCAGCTTCGGAACAAACGATTTAACTCAAACTACATTGGGTATTTCAAGAGATGACTTTACAACATTTATGCCGGATTACACCTTGTTTGATCTTATTAACGGTAATCCATTCAGTACGCTTGATCCAAAGGTAAAGGAACTTATAGCTCTTGCCGCAGATCGTGGCAGACTTACAAGACCCGATCTGGTTTGCGGTTTATGCGGTGAACATGGAGCAAATCCTGAAAATGTACGTTTCTGCATGGATGCAGGTCTTAACTACATTTCATGTTCTCCTTACTCGGTTCCGATAGCTTTACTTGCAATAGCTCAAGTGGAAATTGCAAAAGCGGAAGCAAAAAGCTAATAATTTTCTCTTTAGAAGGGGTTGTCCGAGAAGTAATTCTTGGGCAGCCTTTTTTATGGTGAAAATTTACTAAAATTCCACACGTGTGGAATTTGGAGGAATTCAAAAAATTGGATGTCCGAATATTTGTTAATACTA